>JALYTY010000055.1 GCA_030854045.1 Vulcanimicrobiota bacterium
AAATTCGGGGCCGATGGCCGACGTCGCGAAGAAGTTGGGGTTCACTTCAGAGAATATCGTTACACGCGTGCTCGATACTTTTGCACTTGCAACTCGCTAGGAGAATGTAGTGGATAACCAACTCAAACAATTGCTCGACGCCGGCCAGAGCGTATGGCTGGACAACTTGCGCCGCAGCATGTTCTCATCCGGCGAGCTCAAACGGCTCATCGACCAAGGCCTGCGCGGCATGACCAGCAATCCGACCATCTTTGAAAAAGCGATCGGAACGGGCGACGACTACGACGAGCAGCTTCGGACGCTTATCGTCAACCAGCACGAGGCCGACGGATTGTTTTGGGACCTCGCAGTGCAAGACATCGCGCATGCGTGCGATGCATTTCGCAACGTGTACGATTCATCGAAGGGCAACGACGGCTTCGTCAGTTTGGAAGTCTCGCCGCTTCTGGCGCACGACACCAACGGCACGATCGCCATGGCCAAAGAGCTGTGGCAACGGGTTGCGCGTCCGAACCTTATGGTGAAGATTCCCGGAACCAACGAGGGGATCGCAGCTATCGAAGAATGCATCTACGAAGGCATCAACATTAACGTTACGTTGATATTTGCGGTCGAGATGTATGAAAAAACTGCACGCGCGTACATTAAGGGAATCGAACGCCGCATTGCCGAGCGCAAGCCGGTCGATACGATCCGTTCGGTTAATTCGATCTTCGTGAGCCGGATCGACAGCTTGATCGATAAGCTGCTTCAGGCAAAAATCGACAAAGGCGAAAAGCTGCAGGGGCTACTCGGTAAAGCCGGCATAGCGAATCTGAAATTAACTTATCAAAAATTCAAAGAGCTTTTCGATGGTGAACCTTTCGCAAAGGCGAAAGCCGCCGGCGCCTCGGTGCAGCGTCCGCTCTGGGCAAGCACGTCGACGAAGAACCCCGCCTATCCGGATCTTATGTATGTCGAGACCGTGGTCGGCCCGCATACCGTCAATACTATGCCGCCGAACACGCTCGATGCGTTGATCGACCACGGCAAGGTTGTGCCCGATACGGTCGAAAGCGATCTTGCCGATGCGAACGATACGATGAAGGCGCTGCAAGATGCCAACATCTCGCTCTTCGAAGCGACGCATCAATTGCAAGTTGAAGGGGTTTCGTCCTTCGCCGATTCTTGGGGAGCGCTGCTCGGCGCGATCGTTTACAAACAAAAGCAGCTTCAAAGCGGAACGGAACGCGTCTCGCTCGAGCTGGGCCAGAACGACGATGCGTACGAAACTGCATTGCAGAAGCTGGCCTCGATCGATTTTCTCAAGAAATTGTGGGCGAAAGACCCGTCGCCATGGTCGACCGGCGATGCCGACGCGCAGATTATAAAGCACGCGCTGGGCTGGCTCACGTTTCCCCAGCACATCCTGGAACACGTTTCCGACTTGCTGCTCTTTGCGAAAGACGTTGCGAAGGCGTTCGATCATGTCGTCGTGTTGGGAATGGGCGGCAGTTCGCTCGCGCCCGACGTTATGGCCGATACGTTCGGAAAGATCGACGGGTATCCGCAGCTGCACGTGCTGGACTCAACCGCTCCGCAGCAGATTGCCGAGCTCGACGCAAAACTCGATCTCGCCCGTTCGCTTTTCATCGTCGCAAGCAAAAGCGGCACGACAACCGAGCCCAACGCATATTTCGCGTATTACTACGAAAAAGTGGCCAAAATCGCGGGGGCGGAAAACGCCGGCGCCCAGTTCGTCGCAATCACGGATCCGGGGACTGCGATGATCGACGTCGCTTCGGCGCATAAGTTCCGCCGCGTATTCGAAAACGATCCCGATATCGGCGGCAGATATTCGGCGCTTTCATTCTTCGGCATGGTTCCGGCCGCGCTCGCGGGCTACAACGTGAATCTTCTTCTCGATCGCGGTCTCGGCGCGATGCATGCCAACGATAAGATCGTCGATCCGAAAGTCGCTCCAGGCGTTCGCTTTGGGGCGGCGATGGGCGGTTGCGCGCTTCACGGACGCGATAAGCTGACGATCGTGACGCATCCGCGCGTCGCCGCATTCGGCGCGTGGGCCGAACAACTGGTCGCGGAGTCGACGGGGAAACTCGGTAAGGGAATCGTTCCAATCGAAGGTGAGGCGTTGGGCGTTCCCGCCGACTACGGCGACGACCGGCTCTTCGTGTATGTCGGCGCCAATCTGCCCGGAGCGCAAACCGATGCCGATGAGAAACTGCAAGTGCTGCAAACCGCAGGCCATCCGGTCATTCGGCTCGCCCTCAACGACAGTTACGATCTCGGCGAACAGTTTTATCTGTGGGAGATTGCAGTGGCGGCAGCGGGTTCGGTGCTCGGCATCGACGCGTTCGATCAGCCGAACGTGCAAGAATCTAAGGACAACACCAAGGCTCTGCTCGAACAATATCAGTCGACCGGCAAAATCGACGAACCGCCGGCCAGCGTAGAAGGCGAAGCTTTTAGCGTAACGTTTCTTTCCGGAAGCGCGTCGATTGCCGCGCGGGATACGACGGCGGCGCTCGGCGGACTCTTCGCGCAAGTCGCTCCGGGCGACTACGTCGCCATATGCGCCTACATCGCGCGAAACGCCGATCACATCGAACTTCTTGACCGGTTGCGGCTAAAGATCCGCAACGCCGACGATGTTGCGACAACCGTCGGGTTCGGACCGCGATTCTTGCACTCTACGGGACAACTGCATAAAGGCGGACCGAACTCTGCAGTAATGCTGCAGATCGTTGCCGATGAATCGAACGATCCGCCGGTTCCCGGAATGAACGTCGGTTTCCGAACCTTGCTCGCGGCTCAAGCGCTCGGCGATTGGCAGGCGTTGGAGAAACGCCATCGTCGCGGAGTGCGCGTTCATCTGAAGGGCGACATCGATGCCGGGCTGCAATCGCTGCTCGCTGCGGTCGATGACGCGCTGACCGCGAAGGCTTAAGCGATGATGACACCAAGCAACGTGATTTCTACGGGAGTGGTATGCAACTAGGAATGGTTGGTTTGGGCAAGATGGGTGCGAATATGACGACGCGCCTCTTGCAAGGCGGCCACGAAGTCGTGGTCTACGATCGCAGTGCAGACGCGGTGCGATCGTCGGCTTCCGGCGGTGCGATTGCATCATCGGGTCTTACCGATCTCATCGCTAAGCTGCAGCACGCTCCGCGCGTCGTTTGGATCATGGTTCCATCGGGTTCGCCGACCGACGAAACGATCGACGAGCTTACCGGCGCGTTATCGAGCGGCGACATCATCATCGACGGCGGCAATACGAACTGGAAAGACGGCCTCGCCGCCTACGAACGCTGCAAGGCCAAAGGCGTGCATCTGATCGACGCCGGCACCTCGGGCGGCGTGTGGGGACTCAAAGAGGGCTATTGCCTCATGGTAGGCGGCGACAACGATGCCGTCACCGCGTGCGAGCCGATTTTTCACACGCTCGCACCGGAAAACGGCTACGCTCACGTCGGTCCCGCGGGAGCGGGACACTTCTCGAAGATGGTGCATAACGGCGTCGAGTACGGCCTCCTGCAAGCATACGGAGAAGGTTTTGAAATACTCGAGAAGTCCCCGTTCACGTTCGACTTAGGCCAACTCGCGGAACTGTGGCGCCACGGTAGCGTCGTACGGTCTTGGCTGCTCGATCTCGCCGTGCTCGCATTCCAGGCCGATCCGAAACTCGAAAAAATTAAAGGCTACGTTGACGATACCGGCGAGGGACGTTGGACCGTACAGGCCGCGATTGATGAGAACGTGCCGGCCCCGGTCATTACGCTCTCATTGCTGGCACGGTTTTCTTCCCGCCAAGACGAATCGTACAGCGCGAAATTCGTCGCGGCGCTGCGCAATCAATTCGGCGGGCATGCCGTAAAGCCCGAAACCCATGGCTGACGCGGTTGCAACCGTGCCGGTTGACGGCAAGCAGGTCAACCCGCTGCGCGTAGGATTGCAAAGCGACCGCATTACCGATCCGTGCAGCATCGTCTTCTTTGGAGCAAGCGGCGATCTCTTCAAACGAATGCTGCTTCCCGCAATGTACGCGCTGCGATTGCAAGGCATCCTTCCGAGCGACTTTGCGATCGTCGGTTTTTCCCGTACGCAATATACCGACGATGAATTTCGCGACTATTGCAAATCGCAACTCGAACTCTTCGCTCCCTCAGACCAAAAGCCGCAAGGGCCGATTTGGGAAGACTTCGCCAAACGATTAAACTATCTCGCCGCAGATTTCAACGATCCGGCGTACTATCTCGCGCTCAAGAAGCGTCTTGAGGAGAACGACGAGCAACTGGGAACCAAAGGCAACCGTCTTTACTATCTTTCGACACCGCCGTCGGTTTTTACAACCGTGATCGATCAGTTGAAGACGGCCGGACTGGATTCTCGCGCCGACACGGTGGGTTGGTCGCGGATCGTCGTGGAGAAACCGTTCGGGACGGATTTGGAGTCGGCGCGGGCGCTGCAGCAAACCGTCGACCGCGTCTTTCGCGAGACGGAAATTTACCGCATCGATCACTATCTTGGAAAAGAGCCCGTTCAGGACATTATGGCGCTGCGTTTCGCCAATACCATCTTCGAACCGGTATGGAACCGCAATTACGTTCAATCGATACAGATTACGGCTTCGGAGCAGTTGGGCGTCGAAATGCGCGGAGGGTATTACGACAATGCAGGCGCGTTACGCGACATGATTCAGAATCACGTGATGAACTTGCTCGCGCTCGTTGCGATGGAGCCGCCCGCCAACAGCGACGCCGATTCCATTCGTTCGGAGAAGTTTAAAGTTTTTTCGGCGATCGTTCCGCCCGAGCACGACGAAGTAAATGCAATGGCGGTTCGGGGGCAGTATGGCGCCGGGACGATCGGCGACAAATCCGTCCCCGGATACCGGCAAGAGCCCGACGTCGCACCAAACTCGAACACCGAAACGTATGCGGCGCTGTGTCTCTACGTGGAGAGCTGGCGTTGGGCGGGCGTGCCGTTCTATCTGCGGTCGGGGAAGCGCCTCGGCCGGAAAATGTCCGAGATTGCCGTGACGTTCAAAGCAATTCCGCACCTGCTCTATGGCGATGCGAGCGACGCGATCGAACCGAACGTTCTAGTCATAAAGATTCAGCCCGACGAAGGCGTCGCAATGCGATTCTCCGCCAAAGTTCCGGGACCGAAAAGCCACATCCGCAGCGTCTTCATGAACTTCAACTATGGAACGGGATTCCTAGGCGTGCAATCGCCGCCGGCATACGAACGGCTCATTGCCGACGCCATGCGCGGTGATCAGACGCTCTTCACGCGATGGGATGCCGTGGAACGAGCGTGGGAAGTCGTTTCCCCCGTGCTTGACGTCTGGCAAAACTCGAAGAATTTCTCTTTCCCTAACTACGCTGCCGGCAGCCAGGGTCCCGAAGCGGCAAACAAACTCTTCGGGCAGTGGCGTTCGTTGTGACGCAATCGAATACCGCAACTGCGGCTACCATGACGTTCGTGGTGTATTTCGACGATGCCGGCCTTTCGGATTCGATACGCGAACGAATCCGGGACGTCGACCGCAAGCATCCCTCTCGCGTGATCGTCCTCGATGGCACGCGCGATGCCGAGCCTGGAACCACATCGCACGCATCGCGTGAAGAGTGGGTCGAAATACCCGTTCGCGGCTCCGATGCGAATGCAATTGAGACCGCCGTCGCGGCGAGCGCTCTGTGCGAAGCACCGATCGTGCTCGCATGGATCGCATCGACCATCGCTGCGGACGAACGGTTTCCGGTTTTAGCAAGACGCTCGCAGACGGTCGTCTGCAACAGTTCCATTGCCGACGGCAGCACGTCGGCGCTGCGGGAACTCATCGGTTTCATCGAGGCGCATCCCGACATCGACATCCAGGATCTCGCGTACATCCGCTTGCTCGCGTGGCAAGACATCGTAGCGGAATTTTTCGACGACGCGCATCTGCTGGACGACCTCTTTAACCTGCGCAGCGTGGAGATTATCGCCGGATCGGATGCCGAAGCATACTACTTTATGGGGTGGCTCGCGAGCCGCCTTGCGTGGGCGAGTTGTGAGAAAGACCGTATGTGCAACCGCGAAGGCGCGACGATTGCATTCAACGTTCGACGCCAAGGCAGTCCGGGGCGCATAGACCGCATCGCGCTCCGCACCGATGCGACAACCTACGTCGCCGAAGTCCTCGACGACGATCCCGCGATCGCGCGCGTTGAAGCTCTCGGTTTTCACGCGCACGATCCGCGCTTCGTGCCGCTCGGCGGGCTGGATGTCGCGTCGCTGATCGCGCGTGCGATCGTGACGCATCGCGATCCGGTATTTCATGAAACAATCGCGCTCTCGAAACAGATCATCGACACGCAGCGAGGATAGAGAAGTGCGCGGCGAGCTTCGCGTTTACCCCGCTGCGGCCGATGTAGCGGTCGCGCTCGCGCAGCTCTTTGCCGACTGTGCCGCAAGCGCCGTCGCACAACGCGGATCTTTCGCGGTGTCGCTCGCAGGGGGAACCACGCCCAAAGCCGCCTATGCGCTGCTTGCGCAACCGCCGTTCGCAATGTCGGTGGACTGGCATGCCACGCAAATCTTTTTCGGAGACGAACGCTGCGTTCCGCCGGGCGATCCGCAGTCAAATTATACGATGGCGCGGGATGCATTCATGCGCGCCGTCGACATTCCCGAGCAAAACGTCCACCGCATCCGAGGCGAAGATGATCCGAATGAAGCTGCATCGTCGTACCGGAGGGAGCTGCTCCAAACGCTAGGCGAGAATCCTCGGTTCGATCTCGTTCTGCTCGGCATGGGACCCGACGGCCACACGGCGTCGCTCTTTCCCGGGCAAGATCCGATGACGGAGAACGACCGGCTCGTACGCGCCGTCTATTCAACGTCCCAATCGCAATGGCGCATCACGCTAACGCCCAAAATGCTCGATGCGGGCCGCACAATTGCCTTCGCGGTTGAGGGCTCCGCAAAATCACAGACGCTCGAAGCGGTGCTTCACGGTCCACCGGACTACGCGAGATACCCGTCACAAGCTATTGCTCCGAGCGACGGCCGTCTCATCTGGCTCGTTGATGCTGCCGCGGCATCGCTTCCCGATCTACGAACGCCATAGTTTCATGCGGCACGTTCGCTCATGCTTTCCCTAATCGGGCAGCGGAGTGCGGTGATTCCAGCGTTCCAGCGCTCGCGAGTAGAGAATTCCGTTGCGTTCCTGAAGCTTGCGATACGTTGTCTCTTTGAGTCTGGGGCGCTTTAATGCGACGATGGTCATGGGGTGCCGGCTCCTCGACCGGTTGTTGATAGAGTAACGTCGTTCGAGCTCAAGATTGTTCCATCGACGCGTTGCAGTTCGACTATGGATTTGTTTAAATCGGTTTGCGCCTGCAGCTCTCTGCCTTCGTCCTGGACCAATTCGACTTGGCGCGCAAAGACGAGGAACGTCGTCGATTCACCGTTGCGGAACCTGCGCTCCTCACTTGCATAGACGGCCGCGGCAGCATCGCGCGCTTTGCGCGCTGCGTAGAGTCGTGAAAGCGCGGTTTGATATGCCTGCAGTGCGTTGCGAACTTCAAAGACGATGCGCTGGTCCAAACCCGAAGCTTGGATTTTCGCTATCCGTTCTTGTTCTTGCGCGGCGGCGAGATTCGCCTTTGCCGTCGTATTGCCGAACGGAGCAGAGATTACGACGCCCGCCTGATAGGCCGGAAACTTTCCGATATTGCCGTACGCTTGATCGTACGTTCCGCCGAGATAGGAGGGCGGCGGCAGCCCGGGCTGTCCGGGGATGAAAGAGAACGGCGGTAAGGCGTTCCCCGCAAAACCGTTCCCTTGATAGTTTAGCTGCAAATCGACTCCGGGAAGCAGCTGGTTCTTTGCGTAGCGCAGATTGACGTCGGCTTGGCTCTGCGCCGCTGCAATCTGCCGCAGTTCGGGACGATGCTGCATCGCATTCTCGAGAATCGTCGAAAGCGCAGGCACGGCCGGAACCTGCAGCGCCGGGGAGGTCGGAACGAGATTTGCCTGCCAAATCGGATCGGCGGGATCGTTCACGACGAGGCTCTTGAGTTCGTTCTGCAGCCGCGCGACGGCGCCGAGCGCGGAATAGACGTTATCCTGATAGATCGCCACTTGCGTCGATGACTCCACTGCGTCGATCGGCGCAGCAGCTCCGCGCTTGGCTAGCCGCACGTTGCTTTGCTGTTGCAGAATCGCTTGATGCAATGCGTCTTCCTGAATCGCGACATTGCGCCATTGTGCGAGCAAGTCCCAATAGGTGTTGGAAACGTTCGAGATCACTTGCGATGCGCTCACAAAGGCACCAGCTTGGGAATTCGCAGCCCCGGCTTGAGCGAGCAATAGCTGGCGAACCGTATCGTTGCCCGCGCGTGCACCTTTCAATAGCGGCTGACTCAACGAAACGTTGAGCGAGGCGAGATAATACGGGTTAAACGCGTTGATGATCGTGTTGTCGTCGACGCGCGTTTGCGTAATATCGACCTTATACTGACCGCCATTGGTCGTCTGTCCTTGAACCCCAGCCTGGACCGATTGACGATTTTGCACGATCGGAGTGAAACCGGGGCCGGAGAAAAATGCGTTCTGCGGCGCCGAGGTACTATGGTCGACCGACGGCTCGACGACGAAACGGAGATCGTAGGCGCCGCGCGCGGCCCGAACCTGGTACGTGGCAATCCGTGCGTTCGCAGATGACACCGAGAGGTCGGTATTTTTAAGGAGAGCCATGCCGATGGCATCGTGGAGTGATAGCCCGACGAACGGCTGTTGCGTAACGCCGACGATATCGGCCGACGCGGGCGGCGCGTTCGTTGCGGAATAACCGGGAGAGACTGCAGGCACCGCAGGAACGACCGGAGAGGGTTCGGGAGTTGGGATAGATGCTGCCGAAGGCTGCGCGGATGTAGCCGCGCGGCCCAAAAGCGGAAGCGACGCGATCAGTGCGGCGACGGCAAGCGGTGCTAGACTCGTTCGATATTTCACTGTGCTCCTATTAGCCCGGGTTCGCGCTACGAAGTTGCTACGTATGCCGATTTCGGCTACGTATTCTGATTCTGCCATCATCGCTTTTTGAGACTTAGCGAACCTTTACGTTTGCTTCGACGCTCATGCCGGGCCGTAACGGCATGCTCCGGCGCCGATCGTCGATCGATATACGCACGGGAATTCTTTGCGTAACTTTCACAAAATTACCGGTCGCATTTTGCGCCGGAACGAGCGCGTACGTGTTCTGCGATGCGGGGTTTATCGAGGCGACGTGCCCTTGAAACACGATTCCCTTATACGCATCGACTTTGATGTCGACCGGCTGCCCGACCCGCATGCTGCCCAGTTGCGTTTCCTTGAAATTTGCCGTGATGAATATCTTCCCAGGTCCCGTCGGAATAAGCGTCATCAGCGTCATGCCGGCTTGGATCGTCTGACCGGCTTCTGCGCTTTTCTCACCGACGTAGGCGTCGACCGGCGCAACGATGCGAGTGTAGTTGAGATTTTGCTTCGCAATTGCGAGTTGCGCTTTTGCGACCTCAACTTGGCTTGGGTCTGAAGCTTGCTGCAATTTTCCCTGCGCCGTCGTTGCACCGCCTTGCGCGGCCGCGACGCTTGCCGTTGCGGCCCCGACTTTTTGTTGCGCCGCATCGAAATTTGCTTGAGCGACGTTAATCTGGTCTTGAGCGATGCGAAGTTGCGATCCCGCAGCGGCTTCGTTCGCTCGCGCAGCGTCGAGATCGCGCCGCGGTACGTCGCCCGTCGACACGAGGGATGCCGTACGCGCGTAATCCGCGACCGCGCGCTGATACGCGGCTTGAGCCGCGGGAAGCTGCGATTGCGCCGCGTGCAGTTGCGCAACGGCCTGAGCAACGCCGGACTGCGCGACGGGAACGAGCGCTTGCGCGTTGGACGTATTAGCGATCGCCTGCGCTACGCCGCCCTGTCCCTGCGTGGTGTTCGCACGTTGGTTCGCCGTCGCGAGATCGAACTGCGCTTGCGCGGAGTTCACCTGAGCTTGCTCAACCGCGTTATCGAGCACGATGAGCGTCTGGCCTTTCTTAACCGACGCATTGGTGTCGACGAGAATGGAGTCGATACGTTCGCTGATCTTGCTCGTGACGGCTACAGGATCGGCATCTACCCTCGCATCATCGGTTCCTTCGTGAAGACGAGCGTACAGAAACCACTTCACGCCCAGAACGATCAGGACGATCGCGACAATAACGCCGATAATGCCGAAAACAACCCGCTTGCGGGGCCCCCCACGCGCTTTAGTGCCGTCTTCCGCCAAAGGCTCGGTTCCGCGCCCGTTTCCATGGACTGCAGAAGCCTCGGCCGTTGGCTGTTCGGCTTCACGGGTGTTCATTTACTGCTCCTAACGCCGTTAAGAAATACGTCGGTAATGTTGCGGAGAGCGTATTCTCTATCGGAGAAAAGCGGGCTCTCGGGAAATTTGTCTCGAGCGATAATGCGCACGAACATCATGCCCACAAACACGCTCGCCAGTTCGTCGGGCTTTCCATGAAGTTGGCCAGATGCTACTTTTAAAGCCATGTACTCGGTTACGACGGCGCGCACTGCGTTCTGGGGACGCCACGTCTCCTGCGCGAACACGCTCTTCTCGTATTCGACTTCAACAAGCGACCACCGGATCATATCGATCATCGATTCCAAATGCTCGGTTAATCCGTACGCAATGCGATAGAGGTCTTCCTCGACCGGACCCTGCAGGCGTGAAACCACATCGCGCAGCTTAATATCCGGGCAGCTGTGCTTGGCAACCGCGATAATCAGCGCTTCCTTCGTGCCGAAGTGACGGAACAACGTGGCCTCGTTCACGCCGGCCACTTCTGCAATCTCTCGCGTAGTCGCTCCGCGCTTTCCTTTTCGGGCAATTACCTCGCGCGCTGCGATCAAAATGCGCATGCGAGTATCCTCGGGATTCGCGCTCTTGCCGCTTTCGGGATGGCGTTCCGATTCGATCATTTCTTCGTGAACACCGCGTCGTCGACGGCGACATTCGTTTCATACGTCCCATACTTCGAGTCGGCTACCGCCCGGACGTGTGGAATATCGATATCGGCATGCTGTTGAGAAAGTACGCTATAGCTGCCCTGGCTCCGGTACCATTGACGCATCGTGATCGTACCGCCGCTCGTATAATGCCATTCCATCCGCCACAGTTCGTAACTCTGCGGATCGACAAAAGCGAGCGCGTGATCCAGGATCGTACTGTGAATCTTCTTCGTCAAGTTGAGCACGTACAACGGCCGTCCATCCACTTGCTGCGTGCCCGCGAACGTAACGTTTTGATCTTTTTCCCACGCAATCGGATCGCCGACATCGTTGAAAAGCCGCTGAAAGCCTTCGGCGTACCGCGGAATACGCGCGAATACAACTTCATATTTTCCTGGCTTCTTGTAATACGTCGAGCCGTCCAATTTTGGTGAAAGAAACGGGAAGTTGAGCATTCGCACGTCGACGTGGACCGGTGCGCGGAATGATGTAAGGCCCGGATTGCGCTCCGACATTTTGAGAATGATCGAATGAGCGTCCGATGCCGGAGAATCTGCCGAGGCCTGTGCGCTGCAGATCGCAGCGCACAGCACCGCGATCGCGAGCGTTTGGCGCATCACGCCGCAGCTCTCGTCGTTATCAAGGGAAAGAGCCGGTCCAGCGCCATGACCTTGAGCGGCCGCAGGATCTCAGGGCGGCTCACAGCGAGAGCAAGTTCTCCGCCGACTTCCCTTGCGCGGCGCAGCAGAACGATCAGCGAGCGAACGTCGCCGCTTTCGAGGCGTTCGAGGCCGTCAAGGCCGATAACGACGCGCTCCACACCGGCTTCGAAGGCTGCCAGAATCGAGGCTTGGAGCGCGGGTACGCTTTCGGGATGGTAGTCAAATTTCATATGCCGGTTCGTCAGATCCGCAAGTAGGTACTTGCACGCCGAATCCTATCACGGGTTCGCCGCCCGTGCAAGTACCCACTTGCAGGAATTGCTTCGGGGCGCCGAGAGGTAGCGAGCATGAAAGCGCCACTTGACGGCTCTATACTGGCGCGGCAGGCAGCGGAAGCCCGGCTCGACGGCGCTTCGATCATCGTTCGCAGTTTACCGGAGGACGGCAGCGAAGCCCGCGAAGCAACGCTCGAGCCGGCGCGCGAGATCTACCCGGCTTCGATGATCAAAACGCCCCTCGTGGCAGCGGTTCTTGCCGATGTCGCGGACGGGCGCCTTGCGTTAGAGCAGACGTTCACCGTTTCCCAATCGAACATGACCTTCAACGACGCCCCCTCCCCACTTCATGCCGGTGCAACGGCACGGTTGGACGAGCTCTGCGATCTCTCGATTTCGCGTTCCGATAACGTCGCCACCAACGTCCTTTTCGACGTCGTGGGACGCGAACGCGCCACCGGCATCGTTCGCGAGCGTTACGGCCTGTCGCATACCGCGTTCCACCGCAAGCTCTCGGGTAGCGATCCGCTCATTGCCGATCCCGGCTGGGACGGCGTGCACCGGAACGCCCACCCGACGAGGGACGCAGCGACGCTCTTTACCCTGGTCGCACTCGACCGCGTGCCGCGAAGCGATATCCTACGCGGCGCCTTAGTCCGCCAATATTGGAACGACAAGCTGAGCAAAGGCGTGCGCCCGGGGGATCGCTTCGCGCATAAGACCGGAGACACCAACGACGTAACGCACGACGGCGGCATTCTCATGACGGCGGAAGGCCGCTCGTATGTCGTCGTGGTCTACACGCCGATGAGCAGCACCGATGCGCACAACGCGCGTTTCAAGCCGTTCATGGCGGCCTTGCGGAAATACCTTTAAACGCTATGGAGGGTGCAGCATTCTGCTAGATGCTTACATCTTCAGACCGCCCACTAACAGGCGCGCACGATACCAATGCGCATGCATCGGGATGCAATGGATTCATCAATAAATATGCATTTCGGGAACAACGGCTGAAGGCACCGCACCAGCGCGCTTCGTCGTGATGGTAGCCACGCGTTTTCCACCGAAGCGCAGGTGCGAGATGGTTTTTCAGCCCGATGGTAACGCACTGGCATCGATGATTCCGCCGCTATATCGTCCGGTATATCGATCACAGTTTACGCAATTGCCATGCAGAGTCGATGCTGAACCCATGAACACGACATCTACCCCGGCAGGCCTGCTAATCTCCCGATGAATTTTCGTCCTGCATCGAACTGCTCTTATGATGCCGTTTCATCGAGTTGCCGCCTGCAGCGCGGTCGCCTTCGGCTTTTGCCGCGGACGGGCACATGTAAACGCCGTGTCGCGTCCGGCCGTATCGCGAGTCGCTCGGGAGATGATACACATGGGTTTTTGTATTGACCCACACCGGTTGGACGGCGCCACACTGCACGGTCGGAGGGATTGTTGCAAGCGTTCCCGGCGCCATTGCGTTGCCGGCACGATCGACACCCCCGAGCGGCGGCGAAACTGCCTGTTTGACGTTGCTTCCCGCGTTGGACATGCCGCGTTGTCCGGCATCGCCGGCCGTCGCAGCAGCTTGCGAAGCGCCTTTCCCCCCGCCGCACGCCGCAAGGCCGCCTGCGAGTGCTACGGCGAGCATGATCTTACACAATGACACGTTCTGCAATCTCCTGTAGTTTAATTCGTGCGTGCTGGGAAAGTGGAGATGGTTCTCCGGTATAGACGCGCGCCCCGCTGACAAACGCAGCCTGGATCCAAGAATCTTCCGCCCGATAAACCAGTCCGTTGACGGCCGGACTCCACGAATCGATGCGCGAGGCGTCGACGACAACGTAGTCGGCCGCCATCCCGGCGAGCAAATCGCCCGAAGGAACACCGAGTGCCCGCGCGCCCTGTGAGGTGCCCAGCGCAAACGCCGTTCGTGCACCGAGAGCGCTGCCGTCGCTCTTTAGGATTTTTGCCAGCAGCGTTGCGGCCCGCATCTCATCGATTATCGAGGGCTTAACGTCCGCGTCGGTGCCCAGTCCCATCGTCGTGCCGAGCACCTGCAGCGCCGGAACGTCGCATATTCCGTCTCCCAGATACTGATTGGTCATCGGGTTGTGAATCACGCGAGCGCCACGCTGCGCGAGCAGCGACTTCTCTTCATCGGTAATATAAATTGCGTGAATCGCAACGGTGCGTTCATCGAGCGCATCGAGCCGATCGAGCAGCACGATCGGTGTCGCGCCGAACCGCGCCAGCGTCTCCACTCCTTCGTATCGCGCTTCGGCGACGTGGACGTGCATCGCGCAGTCTCGCGTCCGCGCGTAATCCGCGGCAGCGCGAATCATCGCTTGCGATGCGGCGTGCAGCGAATGCGGCGCGACGCACACGTTCGCCCAGGGGTATTTCGCGCGCAGTTCGTCGGTTCGCTCGATCGCGCAGTCGATCGATTCGCGAAATTGCAGCGGCGCGTAGTCTGCGTCCATCCACGTGCGCGCGAACACTAAGCGGATTCCCGTCTCCGCCGCCGCGCAGATGGCCGCCTCGGCCCAGTCGTTTCCACGGCCGTTGAGGTAAAAAAACTCCGCGACCGTCGTTATTCCTGCGGAGAGCATCTCGGAGAAAGCCGCGACGAATATCCAGTGGACGTCGTCGGGCGTCAGATGGGGAACCACTTTATAGAGCGCTTCACTGCGCCACCGTACGAACGTCAAATCGTCGGCCCACCCGCGAAGCAGTATTTGGTATGCGTGACTGTGTCCGTTGACGAAGCCGGGAACGAC
>JALYTY010000063.1 GCA_030854045.1 Vulcanimicrobiota bacterium
GGGGATGGTGTTCGACACACGCGTTGCGCGAGCGCTGAATCTGCAGCCGGAGGGATCGCTCGAATTGCGCGGTGCGGCGCGAACCGCTGCACTGGGCGTGGTGCAGACGCCCGACGTTGAGATCGGAGGCGTGACGATCCCGTCGCACATCGCGACGGTCGTGGACTTGAGCAGCATCGTGCGCAGCAATATCGCGTTGGACGGCATCATCGGCTTTCCGCTCTTTGCCGGCGCCGAACTGCGATTCGATCCGGATGCTCATACCGTTACGATCGCGAAGCCCGGATCGCTCGCGCAACTCGGTACAAAGTTCGACGTGGACACGGATCGTGAATTGCCGGAACTTACCGCTTCGGCGGATATGACGCCCGCGCGGTTCGTCGTAGATACGGGCAATGCGAACGAAGTGCTGCTCTTTCGAAGTTTTATGGACGCGCATCCCGGTCTTATCTCATTTGCGGGGCACGGATTCATCGCCAATCGCGGCGTCGGCGGATCCGCCGCCGCGGTCGGCGCCACGCTCGATGACCTCACGATTGGACCGTATCACTTTTACAACTGCAACGCCAACGTGATGCTCGCAACCGGCGGCGCCTTTGCCGACCGTACCGACGGCGGAAATATCGGTTTCGGCGTGCTGCAGAATTTCGTGATGACGTTCGACCTCTCGCACCATGCGTTATTTTTAGAAAAGGCCCGACGCTTTGATGACGGCCGTGGGAGGCCCGTTCAATAACACCGCGGCAACATAACGGCGACTGCGCGTTGACATGCCGCGCGCATGATTGCCTCCATGATGACGCAGCAACTTGGATTTAGCGTGATCGGCGCGCCGCTTGCGGCGATCGACCGGCGCGCGCTCTCGCAAGCATGGTATTCCGCTTTGCATGTGAGTGCTTCGCGCGCATCGGCGCAAGCGCCGTCTAAACCGCCCGCAACCGTGCAGCGGAACGGCGGCAAGAGCGCGACGGTGTCGCACTCCTCCGATGAAAGACCGCGCGCGGCCGATGCGCCGGTTGCGCGAGGAAAGGGTAAAGAATCGCGGCCCGTTCGCGGCGCTTGCTCGGAGCGCCGCGCCGTTCCATCGCGGCTCGCCCGTAAAATAGAAGAACGGTTTCTCGATCCGCGCAACCGCACGAGCCGCGCGACGTTCACGATCGAGGGCAGCCAATCGCGCGTGCACGTTTGCTTGAAAGTCTCGGGCTCGCGTATCGCGTTAATCGCTCTTTGCGCTTCGCCGGTCCGAGCCGCGGTTGCAAAAGCGCTGCAGGAAGCCCGCTTTTCACTTGCGCGATGCGGCATCGAACTTTCCGTTGAAACAAAGGAGATCGGATGCAAATAAACGCCGCAACAGCTAACGCCCTCGACTACATCGCCGATCGTGGCGCCGATGCGGCGCGCGCGTTCGTTCCCGGCGCGCGGCCGAAGTTCGGCGATGTCGAAGTGGACAAAGCTTCAAGGGTAAACGGCGATCCGTTGTCGGTTGCAACCGAGGACGGTTCGTATTTCGTTACGACCGACGAACGGGGTCGTACCGCATATACGCAAAACGGAGCGCTCGCGGTCGACGGCGGTACGATCGTCGCATCCAACGGACGGCCGATCCTCGGATACGCACGTCCTAGCGGGGTTTTGGAAGAGCTGCATGCCGATCCGGTGGACTTGGCGCTCGGCCGTGTACGAGATGTCGGCGTCGGTCCGGACGGATCGGTAGGATATCTGCGGGCCTCGATCGATCCGCGTACCGGCCTGCGCGAGAACGAGCGCGTCGTTATCGGTTGCATCGCGGTCGCAAAATTTCCCGCCGGAACGAAGTTGTCGTTCGTCGATGCGGAGCGGTCGATTCCGCCGCAGGGTGTCGTTCCGCATACGGGTAGACCGGGCGATGGAAACTTCGCGCCGTTGTCGCCCGGACGTCGCGCCGCGAGCCACATCGATCTCGAAGCGAGCCTAAGCCACTTGAGCGATGCCTATCTTGCGTTCGATGCGCTTGCGTCCGTGCACAAAGCCCAAGGGTCGGTCGCCAAGACTGCAATGGATCTCGTGAAATGAAGTACCTGACATTTGCCCCGGATTACGAGCGCAGCGATTCCCGGACGATTCGAGCGGCGCGCTTCGAAGAACGCTCGCTCTTTCCGATAAGCGCAGCCTGCCTGGTTGCAAACGCGGTACGGGAAGCGCTCGGTGCGCTCTACGGCACACCGCTGCAGGTGCGGCTTTTCGAACCGGCAATTCCGTCGCCCGATGCATGGCGGGCAATTGTTTGTGACGCCTTGATCTACCGTTTGCACGGCATCGCGAATGACGCAATGATCGCGATACGCCGCAGCGATGCCGTTGCACTTGCGGCGCACGCCTTTGGTGAATCGGACGGCGGCGTGAGAACGCTCTCGGCAATGGAGCGGCAGGTCTTCGACCGTGCCGTTGCGGCCATCGCTCTGGGATGTGCGTCCGCGTGCGGTGCCGGTGCGGAAGCTCGGCCTCAAGCGGTCGCTTCTGCTGCCGGATTCGTTACGTATTTCGAATTGCAGATCGAGCGCCCGTTGCGGGCCCGCGTCGGCATCGGCCTGATCCGCGATTCGCAGCCGGAAGCGCGGGGCGCGTTGCGTCTCGACGATCTGCTCGACGTGCGGATCGAGGTGGCCCTACGGGTGCAAAGCGCATCCATGAACGCCTGCGATATTGCCCTCTTAGAACCGGGCGCCGTCGTGCCGATGACTGAAGAGCGGGCCGTTCGAGGCACCGTCCTTCTTGCCGGGACGGCCGTTGCCGTGGGCGAATGCGGCGTACGGGACGGCCGCTACGCAATAACGATTGAAGCTATACGCAACGAGGAAAGGGGCTCCGGAACCGCAGCATGACGACGGAAAGCAAAACATCGGATCGAGCGAATCTCGACGTGCTGATGCACGTGCCGCTTAGCCTCACCGCGGAACTCGGAACGTGCAAGATGCCGGTCTCGGAAGTGTTGAAGCTGGGTACGGGTTCGGTCGTCGAGCTGGACCGGCTCGCCGGCGGACCGATCGATCTGCTCGTGAACAACAAGCTAATCGCGCGCGGAGAAGTTGTCGCGGTCGACGAGAACTTCGGCGTACGGGTGACCGAACTAATCTCCAAACCCTAGGAAGCGCTGATTTTGCCCAGCTCTTCGTCGCTACGCTGCTCATGTGCTAGCGCACACTTCGCAGCTATGCTCCTCGATCTGGACAAAATCAGCGCTTCCTAGGCGGTTGCCGGGATCTCGTTTGCTGAGGCAACCTTTGGCGCTCGATTTGGGCAACGTTAGTGCGATGTCGTAGAACAAAGTTGGCAATGATTTGCTTATAAGAAGATAGCGCTGGAGCGCTATCTTTTATTTATGGATGCGTTGTTCGCTCTTTCGGGGCACAATCACGGCTCGGCTCCGCTCGATGTGCTTGCCGCGCTCACGGCGATCTCGATCGTGCCGTTTCTGCTGGTTATGTGCACCTCGTTCGTACGGATCGTTGTCGTGCTCTCGCTCGTGCGTTCGGCCATCGGTGCCTCCGCGCTACCGCCGAACACCGTTCTCTCCGGGCTAGCCTTAATTCTAACGCTCGTTGTCATGTCGCCTACACTGCAGCAAATCGGCAGCGACGCGTTGCAGCCGTACTCGCGCGGGGCGCTCACGCAGTCTCAAGCGCTCGCACGGATGGAGGCGCCGCTTGCATCGTTCATGTTGCGGCAGACACGCGTAAGCGACGTGACGCTATTCGATCGCGTCGCACATCGCGCCCTCGAGCCCGCGAACAAGGCCCCTCTCATCGTCCTCGTTCCGGCTTTCGTCGTCGGTGAACTGCGCAACGCCTTTGCAATCGGATTTGCGCTCTATCTTCCGTTCGTCGCAATCGACCTCGCGGTAGCGGCGATGCTCATGGGCCTCGGAATGGTGATGCTTAGTCCGCCGATCGTTTCATTACCGGTGAAATTGCTGCTTTTTGTGATGGTGGATGGATGGGCGCTCGTATGCGGAGGCGTCGCCGCCAGCTTCCGCTAAGACGCCAAGGATGCGAATTACAGAGGCGCTGGCGACGCTTCGGCCGTTTTTTTCATTTGAATTCTTCCCACCCAAAGACGATGTCGGTTCGCAGCAGCTCTTCGGCGCGATCGAAAAACTCAAACCGCTGCACCCCGCGTTCGTTTCCATCACATACGGCGCGGGCGGATCGACCCGTACGCGGACGCTTGCGCTTGCCAAACAGATTCAATCTGAGATCGGCTTGACCGTTCTCGCGCACGTTACATGCGTCGGGTCGACGCGGGCGGAGTTGCGGGCGCTCTTCGACGATCTGGCGCGCTCCGGCATCAAAAACGTGCTCGCACTTCGCGGCGATCCGCCGAAGGGCTCGGCGCGGTTCGAAGCCGTTTCCGGAGGCTTCGCGCACGCGAGCGACCTAATCGCCATGTTGCGCCGGAATTACGATTTTTGCATCGGTGCCGCATTTTACCCGGAACGGCACGTCGAGGCCGCAAGCGACGAGGACGATTTACGGCATCTCGTGGAAAAGGTTGATGCCGGAGCCGAGTTCCTTATCTCGCAGTTATTCCTTAACAACGATCGCTACACGGCATTCGAGCGGCGCGCGCGCGCCGCAGGAATCGCAATACCGATGCTGCCGGGGTTAATGCCGATTACGAACTATCAACAGGTCGCGCGCTTCGCGGCCGGTATCGGCACGTCGATTCCGCCCAAACTGCTTCGCGAACTCGAACTTCGTAAGGACGACGCGCGCGCGGTCGAAGATCTCGGCGTAGCGTATGCAACACTGCAGGCGACGGAGCTTTTCGAGCGGGGCGTGCAAGGCATCCAT
Source organism: Vulcanimicrobiota bacterium (assembly GCA_030854045.1). GTDB lineage: Bacteria > Vulcanimicrobiota > Vulcanimicrobiia > Vulcanimicrobiales > Vulcanimicrobiaceae > JALYTY01. The sequence continues at coordinate 4,830 of JALYTY010000063.1, forward strand.
TTCTATACGCTCAACCGCTCGCCCGCAACGCGCGCGATCGTTTCCGCCATGATCGCCGGCGGCGCATGGCGGCCGTTTTTCTAGGCACGTTTTCATTACATAGCGGGGCAATATCGCGGTAATGCGCGCGGCGTAGCCTATGCAGCGTGGAAGCCTTTGGCGGATTGCTGCGCGAAATGATGGTCGTATCTGCGGTGCTGTGCTTGCCGATGCTCGGCGTTGCTGCAATCACCGGAACGGCCGTGGCAATCGTGCAGGCTGCCACGCAGGTTCAGGAACAAACGCTGACGCTGCTCCCTAAAATCATTGCTGTCGGCGTAGTTGTAGCGCTTTTTGGGAGCGCGGGTATGCATTTATGCGCGGGGCTCTTTCGCGATGCGCTCGACGCGGTTCCATCGTTGGTCGCCGGAAATTGAGCGCGCTCTTCTTGCTCGTCTTTGCGCGATGTGCCGGTTTTACTTCGCGGGCTCCGGGCTTTTCCCACCCTGCGGTTCCGCGCACGCTGCGGGCCGGGATCGCGCTTTCCCTGGCCGTCGCTATCGCTCCCGGCATGCGCCATGCAACGACGTACGAGGGCTGGGCTCTGATTGCCGCGCTCGCAATTGAATTCTTGCTCGGTTCATCGATCGGCCTTGCATCGTCGCTTCTCTACGACGGCGCGTATGCGGGAGGCAGAATGCTCGACGATTACGTCGGCGTAAAAGCGATAGCGCCGAACCTCGATCTCGTCGCGCCGAGCGGCTACGGCCGCATCTGGTCGATCGTCTTTACGGGAGGCTACTTTCTCCTTTCGGCCTATCGGCCGGCGATTCTCAGTTTCGCGCAAAGTTTCGAGCGCATTGCACCCGGCGTTCCGTTCGATCCGCACGGCTGGTTCGCGTTCGCAATGCAATTTGTCAGCACGATCGTACTCGTCGCGCTTGCGGTCGCGGGGCCGGCGATCGCACTTGCGTTCGTGACGCAGGTGAGCCTTGGAGCGCTATCGCGTACGATTCCGCGCTTTGCGACATTCGGTCTTTCATTTCCGCTCGTCTTCGCCGCGGTGCTGCTTGTTACGGCCGTATCGGCGCCGATCCTTATAGTGCGTGCGGCTGCCCCGGTCTTGCTCGTTCCCAAATGAGCGCCGGCGGCGGAGAAAAGCAATTCGACGCGACTCCCGCGCGAATCGCAAAAGCTAAACGAGAAGGGAACATCGCACGTTCTCAGGAGTTCGGCTCGACGATTGCGCTCGCTGCAGCCGCGTGCTCGCTGCTCGGCATCGTGCGTCCGATCGGCGGACTCGCGCACACCGCGATTGAAGCTGCAGCATCGGGCCGGGTTTCCGTAGGCTATAGCATCGCAATCCTGCTATGCGCGTGTTTGCCTGCGGCAGCGGCTGCGGTAGCGGGCAGCGCCGCAGCCATCGTACAGAGCGGCGGCGTGCACGTCGTCGCGATCGTTCCAAAGTTCGAACGGCTCAATCCCGTTGAAAATCTCAAGCGCATGCTCTCGCGCGAAGCGGCAACCCACGCCACTCGGGCTTGCGCCGCGTTTTTGCTTGCAGCAATTGCGATCGCTCCATCCATTCGTGACGTTTTTGCAACGCTTGCGTCGAACGACGGGCCGCTGCGCGTTGCGGACGTTGCGTGGCGAGGAACGCAGCATGTGATCTTCGCGGCAACCGCAATCGGCGGAACCTTCGCTGTTGCAGAGTACGGGGTTGCGCGGCGCGCCTGGCTGCAGAAGCTGAAGATGAGTTTTGAGGAATTCAAGCGCGACCTCAAAGAACACGACGGCGATCCGGCCACGCGCGGCCGTCGTAAATCGCTGCACCGAGAACTAGTCCGCGGCGCGATTGCGAAAGTTAAAGAGGCTTCCTTCGTCGTCGTGAATCCCACGCACGTCGCGGTCGCGCTCCAATACAGGCCGCCCGAGATACCGGTACCCGTCGCGCTTGTCTGCGCGGTCGATGAAACCGCGCTGCGCGTGCGGGAACTCGCGGCACAATACCACATTCCCGTCGTTGAAAACGTCGCGCTTGCGCGCGCGCTGCTTCGCGACGCGCGACCGGGCGATACTATACCGCACGCGCACTACGTTGCGGTCGCACAGATCGTCGCCGCACTCGTACGTTCCGGAGCTTTGGAGGGTCGTTGATGGCTCGTTTGCCGGTCTATGCATTTGCCGGGCTGCTGCTCGGCGTGGTCGCAATCCTCATCGTGCCGTTGCCGCCATGGCTGCTCGATGCATTGCTCGGCATAAACATCTTCGGCTCGGCGCTCGTGCTGCTGCTTGCCGTTACGGTAGAAGACCCTTTGGAGTTTTCTGCATTTGCACCGGCGCTCCTCGTCGCGACGCTCTTTCGTCTTTCGCTGGACGTCTCGGCGACGCGCTTAATTCTTACACAGGGCGCGACTCCGGGCGCTGCGGGCGCGATTATCCCGGCTTTCGGTGCTTTCGTCGTACGCGGAAACCTCGTCGTCGGTTTGATCATCTTCGCGATCCTCATCACGATTCAGTTTATCGTTATCGCGAGCGGTTCTTCGCGCGTCGCCGAAGTTGCGGCCCGCTTCACGCTCGATGCAATGCCGGGAAAACAGATGGCGATCGACGCCGACGTTCACGCAGGCGCGTTAGACGCGCAGGGCGCGCGGCGGAAACGCGCATCGGTTCAACGCGAAGCCGATTTTTACGGCGCGATGGACGGGGCCGGAAAATTCGTGAAAGGAGACGCGGTAGCGGCGCTCGTCATCGTTGCGCTCAACTTAGCCGGAGGAATCGTCGTCGGCGTCGCCTACGACGGACTCTCACCGCTCGACGCGCTCAACACCTTCGCGCTGCTCTCGATCGGAAACGCGCTGGTTACGACCTTGCCCGCGTTCCTGATTTCCACCGCTATGGGCATGATGGTAACGCGCGTTGCATCGGACGGCGCCCTCGGCGCCGATCTTGCGGCGCAGTTGTTCGCTCGTCCGGACGTGCTGCGTAGCGCGGGTGCGCTGCTCGTCGCGCTTTCGTTCGTACCGGCGCTTCCTCGGCCGTTATTTTTGATTCTCGGAGCTGCAGCGTTCGGTCTCGCGCAAGCGGCGGTGCGTCGCCGTTTCCGCGCGCAACGCATTGCGCTGACGGCGCAAGAACATTCGAAACGACAAGCGATGCGGCGTCCCGAACTTGCGCTCGGTCTCGTCGGTGTCGACGCGATGGCGATCGACGTCGGCGCGGATATCGCGCAATTGCTTGCGCCGCCTTTGGCCGAGGGACTGCTGGACCGCATCGGTGAAGTTCGCCGCGCGCTTGCAAGCGAGATCGGAATCGTGCTTCCGGGCGTGCGTTTGCGTGACGATTTGACGCGCGACGCGCGCACCTATGCGATTAGAGTTCGCGACCGGATCGTCGGTGAAGGGCGGCTCGTGCTCGACGGCTTTCTCGCCGTTGCCGATGAATCGGTGTTGCAGCGTCTGGGCTTTTCGCCCGAGAAGGAACCCGTATATGGATTGCCTGCGGCGTGGATTGCGCCCGAGGCGAGAGAGATAGCGACATCGTCCGGAGCCCTCGTCTTCGATCCGATTTCAATTATCGGTTCGCACGTCGCCGAGATGGTTCGCCGGCACGCATCCGATCTTCTGGGACGTCAAGAATTGCAAACGCTCCTGGAACACCTGCGCTCAACCGTCCCGTCGATGATCCGCGAAATCGGCGGCGACGCTCTGCCGGTCGGCGCGGTTCACAAAGCTTTCGGTTACCTTCTCAGCGAGCAGATTTGGCCCCGCGATCCCGTGCTGGTATTGGCATCGATGCTGGAGTCCGGTTCCCGCGACCCGCGTGAGCTAGCCGAAGCTGCGCGTAGGGCGCTCGTTCCGGAGATGCTCCGCCGCCGCGGCCGCCCGATGCTCGAAGCGCTCATTCTCGATCCGGAATTGGAAGCCGACCTTACTCACTCGTGGGACCGCCCCGGAATCGCCGGAATGCTGCCGGATCCCGCGCGGGCGCTGCGCCTGCGCGAAAGAATCGCACTCCATGCGGCGCGGCCCAGCCGCGAGCGTCCCGCCGTTGTCTGCACGGCGGCTCTGCGCCCGGTGCTCTGCGAACTCGCTGCTCGTGGTTCCATCCCAGTGGAAATCTTCAGCTACGCAGAGTTGCCGCCGGAATTGCAGTTAGTTCCGTGCGAGGTGGTGAACTTGGGCGAGCGAGCCGCGGCGCTTTGACCGGCCCTGCGATTCACTTGATACACTCCTTTAAGGTTGACGCCGGGCAGCGATGCCGCGGCGCTCCCTTTTTTCTTCAAGACAAATATGAGCTGGAATACGTTAAAAACGCCTATCAAAGCGCTGGTGCTCATCGCCATTGTGGCAACGTCCGTTTGGCTGATGCTCCCGCTCGATCAAAAGATTCACCTTGGCCTGGACCTGCAGGGCGGTGCCCGCTTGCTGCTGCAGCTTTCGCCTACGTCGGACGTTAAGACGATTACGCCCGAGATTCAGGCGCAAACGCGGCAAGTCATCGACCAGCGCATCAACGGACTGGGCGTTGCCGAGCCGGCGATCAGCAACGTCGGCACCGACCGCATTCTGGTCGAGCTTCCAAACGTCAAGAACCCCGACGAAGCCGAGCAGCTTATTAAAACGGCTGCCGTGCTGGACTACAAAATCATCACGCCGGAAGTCTCCCAGCGCGCCGAAGCCGCACTTGCAATCACGAAGAACAAAGCCCTGACGCTTCCGGCCAAGCAGCGAGCGGCGGCCGAAGACTACGTTGCGCACGGCGCATACGATGCCAGCGGAGCGATCGTGTATACGGGCAAGGAACTCGCGCATGCAAGCTCCGGAATCGATCGGGCCGGAAATCCCAACATCGAGTTTCAGACAAAGAATCCGAAGAAGTTCGGCGCGATGACGACGGCAAATGTCGGCAAACTGCTTGCGATCTTCTTAGACAAGCATTACGTGTCGGCTGCAACGATTCAAAGCCCGATCTTCGATAGCGGTGAGATCACGGGCCAGTTCACGCAAGAGCAGACGATAACGCTTGCGAACGAACTCAACGCAGGCGCTCTGCCGGCGAAGATTACGATCATCGAAAAAGAGACGATCGGCCCGACGCTCGGCAAGCTGGACCTGGTTCAGTCGCTCAAAGCGGCGATCGCGGGCCTGATCGTCGTGCTGCTCTTTATGATCGTGGTTTATCGACTGCCGGGCTTTCTCGCCGACGTCGCGCTGGTGATTTACGTGATGGTTATGCTCGGCATTCTCTCGCTTTCGCACGCAACGCTGACGTTGCCCGGCATCGCCGGTTTCGTGCTCTCGATCGGCATGGCGGTCGACGCGAACGTCCTGATCTTCGAGCGCATCAAAGAAGAACTGTGGAACGGGAAGACGATGCGCGCATCCGTGCGCGTCGGATTTTCCCGAGCGTATTCCGCCGTCTTCGACAGCCATTTTACGATCATCGTCGGCGCGGGCGTATTGTACATGCTCGGAACGGGTACCGTGCAAGGCTTTGCGTTCACGCTCTTTTGGGGAACCGCGGTTTCACTCTTCACCGCCGTCTTCATCACGCGCTTTTTCGTCGACGTCCTCGTCGATAACAGCGTACTGACGACTCCCGAACTCTACGGCGTACGCACCGATGATGTCGGTATATTCGCAAAGACGGGAGCGTAAGAGAAACACGATGCTATTTCGCAGATTGAATTGGAATATCGTCGGCTGGTTTAAAACAGTCTCGGCGATCTCGTATATCATCATCGCGCTCGGTGTTGGAGCGATGATCTACCACGGTTTCGAGGGCGGCGCAGGCTTTCAACCGTCCCACATGCTGCGGCTTGGTCTTTCGTTCACCGGCGGCACTGAAATCAACGTGACCTATGCGAAACCTTCCACGCTCGATGCGGTTAAAACCGCACTGGCTCCCCTGAAATTGGCGGACGAACGCGTGACGACGGCCGGCGATACCGGCGTCAAGTTCGTCATCGCAACGCAGACGTCGTATGCAAATAATTCGGTGCCGCTTTGGAACGCTCTTGGAACCGTCGCGCCTGTGGACCGCGCCGCTTCCCAGATTACGTCCATCGGCCCCACGCTTGGCGGCGAGTATCTCCGTAAAGCCTTGCTGGCGCTCGTTATCGCGCTCGGCATCCAGTTCTTGTATATCGCCTTTCGTTTCGGATGGAATTACATCTTCGGTCTCGTGACCGTGATCGCGCTCGTGCGCGATGCCGCGATGATGATCGGCATCTACGCGATTGCGAACCGTCCGGCAGACGATGCTTTTTTGGCCGCAGTGCTGACGGTCATCGGATACTCCGTCATGGATACGATCGTTATTCTGGATCGGATACGCGAGAACACAAAGTTGATGGGCGGGCAGCCGTACGATCGCATCGTCAACGAATCCATCAAGCAGACGATGACGCGTTCGTTCAACACGCTTGCGACCGTGGTGATAACGCTCGTGGCGTTGTTGGCCTTCGGCGGAGCGAGCTTGCAGAACTTCGCCTTTGCGCTGCTTGTCGGGATCTGCTCGGGGGGATACCACTCGATCTTCTACTCCGCACCGCTGGTGCTCGTTTTTCGCAAACGTCAGTTGGAAGCCGCCGCGCGTCATCGTCGCGAGGGACTCTTGCCGGAGCGCGGCAAGGCGTTGCGCAAAGTCGATTCTGCCGCGCCGCCGAGTGGCGGCGGGGCGTCTCGCGAAGATATCGTCCAGGCGCGCCGCGAACGGCGTGAGAAACAGAAGGCGATTCGACCGCCGCAGTCGGCGCCGGCGCGGTACAAACGCAAGCGCCCGGACGGCGGGACGACGACGGTGGAAGACTACGGAGCAGACTATGCCGACGAAGCCGCGGTCGATCCGCTCGATGCGCAAAACGCCGGAATGCACGACGAGGCACTCGAGCAAGGCCACGAGCAGATCAATCTAAATCTCGACGATTTCGAACCTGCGGCCTCGCCGGATCGTGCAGAATTTCCCGCGGAGCCGCACGAAAACTAGCGCCGCATCGGGCGGCGGCGCCCAGCTGCCGCCGCCCACCGCGTCGGAAAAGGCATTCGAGCGCGCTTTCGCCACACTCGTAACGCAAAACGGCAACGACGGCGGGAGCGATGACGGCGGGATTGCCGCATTTACGGAGCGCGTCTTTTCGAACAGGCTTGCGTATCTAGACGACCGCTACGCGACAATCGGCGAAGCTGCTGCGTTCCACACCAAGCTTGCCGGCGTTTCGTTCGAAGGGCGCCAAGATATCATCGCCGGATTGCATGCCGGCCTCGACGTAGACCTGATCAGAGCGCCCGAAAACGCCTACGATTCCAACGCGATCGCGGTCATGTATGGGGCGCTGCAGCTTGGTTTTCTCAATAAAGGCATCGCCAAGCACTTAGCGCCGCGAATCGATTCGGGCGCTCGTTATCGCGCCCAGATCGAATCGCTTACAGGCCCCGTTCGCGCCCCTGGGTCTTCGCGCGCTAAAGCCGCCGGCGACGAGCACCGGCGCGGCGTAAACATTTACGTTTCACGCGACGCCGAGGCGATGGTCGCACAGCGCGGCGTGCTGCGGAACTCAATGCGTCCCTCCTGGGACGGGGACGCGCTGCGCGTTCGTCGCGCGCTCATCGGCGACGCGGTCCCGCATCCCGCGCAACGTAACGCGATCGAGCGCATCGAAGCCGGGCGCAATACCTTGGCCGTCATGGGGACGGGCCGCGGTAAGTCGTTCTGTTTTCAATATCCCGCCGCGCTGCGCGCGCTTGCTTCCGGAGCGAAGACGCTCGTGATCTATCCGCTTCGAGCGCTCGCAAACGATCAATACGAAGCGATCACTCGCAAATTGGACGGCGTGGGATTGCGCATCTACCGCGCGAACGGCTCCATATCCCAAGACGAGCGCAGCGAACTCTTTGCGGCGCTTTCGCAGGGCGCTTGGGACATGATTCTTTCGACGCCCGAGTTCCTGGAATATCACCGGGACGCATTTACCGCTCAAAGCGCGCCCTCACTCGTCGTCGTCGACGAAGCGCATCATCTGTACGAGTCGAAACACCGTTCGGCATACGCGCAGCTTGGAAGCACGATTGCATCGCTCGAACGTGCGCAGATCGTCGCGCTGACCGCGACTGCAAACGATGCGGCGTTTTCGCACATCGTTCGGGAGTTGCGAATCGATGCATGGGTCATCGATCCCACGGTTCGCGAAAATCTCAAAATGCTTGATGCGCGCGATACGAAGGACAAAATCGGCTACTTGCGCGAGCTGTTCGATGCGGGCGAACGCGGCATCGTTTACTGCAATTCGCGCAAAGAAGCGACCGCCGTAGCGGAAACCCTGCGCAAGCGTCTGGGCGACGGTGTAATGTTTTACCACGCGGGAATGCCCACCGATGAACGCTGCGACGTCGAACGATATTTTCGCGAAGGCGGGTTGCGCGTCATCGTCGCGACGTCGGCCTTCGGGGAGGGAATCGATCTGCCCGACGTGCGGCACGTCGTCCTCTATCATCTTAACTTCGATTTCACCGAATTCAACCAGCAGGCCGGCCGTGCCGGTCGCGACGGAGAAGAATCGACGATCCATCTGCTCTTCTCGGAGGCAGATCGCAGGATCAACGAATTCATAATAGACCGCGACGCGCCGACGTTGCCGGTTTTGCGCGCGCTCTACCGCGGTATGCGTGGCCTCGCGCAGGGAGGCATTCTGCGAATGAGCTACGTCGATATCGCGCGCACGCTGGATCTAGAGAAAGCCAACGAACGAACCGTAAGCCGCGCGCTGCGAATTTTTGAAGATTCCGCGCTCGTTGAGATCGCGCAGGACGACGAAGGACGACACGTGCGTTTTCTTCCCGTCGACGGCAAGGTGAATTTGGAAGAGAACGAGCGGTTTGCCGAAGGGGAGGCCGAACGGGATGCGTTTAAGCGTTTCTGCGATCTCGTTCTTCATGCAAAGGCCGATCAGCTGGAACGCATCGTCAACCGCCCCATCTATCCGCAACGCGTGGATCGCGAGCGATAGTCAATTCCGATGGGCCATTTGGCCTGTTTTATCGGCAAGGACGGGTCCGCAAAATCATTGCGTTGAACCTGCCCTTCGTTTGGTTCGTGATAGGCCTCCGCCTATTTTCATCACGAACGCTTCAGCAATAGCTGGAAGGGCGATCGGAATGCAACGTCTTCTTAGAACAGCAGCCGCCGCTATCGCGTTAACCGCAATAGCCGTTCCTGCAGCGGCAGGGCAGCGCGTCGCCGTAAACGGCGGCACCCCAATTGAAATCAGAATGGTGGACACCATCTCATCGGGCACGGCCCACCCGGGCGACGCATTTGAATTTAGAGCCAACACCGACATCGTTTCGAACGGTTGGATCGTCGTTCCGAAAGGCGCGGCGGGACACGGCACGGTCGTCGAGGCCGAATCGGCCGGCGGAAACGGTCACTCCGGCCACTTAAAGCTGACGTTTGATTACGTGTATGCGGCGGACGGCGAGAAGATCAAGCTTACGGACGTAGGGAAAACTTCTGAAGCATCCGGAGAACACGGAAAGTCTTCAACCGCGGCAATTATTGGATATATGGCACTCGGACCGGTGGGCCTTTTCGCTCACAACTGGGTGAAGGGCAAAGAGTTCGTTCTCGATCCCGAGAAACCGTTCACCGTTTTTGTGGACAATACCGTACACGTCGTTGCTTCCCAACGCAGCGGCGCAACGGGCGATGGATTCGCGCACTAAACGTCGTCAAAGTTCGACGAAACAGATCGGCCGGAGGGGCGCATCCGATCGAATGCGCCTCACGCCGTATCGATCCGGCCGAAAGCGGGTCTGAGCCGCAGGAGTAACGCCTCTAAGCGATTGCGCGAACGAACTTCGCTTGGTCGACGGCGCCGTAAAATGCATTGTTCGTTTCGCTGATTCCCGCCCCGGCCCATGGGTCGATCGCTTTGTGCGAAAGCGGATCGTGAATCGTCGGCCCGACTGCATCGCGATAACTTGATCCGTCGAACGGTTGGAACGCGCCGCTCTCTTTGTGTGCGAGTACGAGTTTGCCGATCGCGCGAGCTGCATTCGCAGCGTCTGAGCGTAGCGTAGAATCGAGCCGCCCATCCTTTGAGATGGTGTCGTACACGGCAATTGCGGGACGGTCTGCGTGCCACGGCATATCGGGCGTCGAGGCGGAAAACCGAACCATTCCGTCCACTGCGCCGACATCATCGCGCAAGGCACCGCGCGATCCGGAGTCTTTTGCCGCTACGGCTGCAGCATCGTTGAATATTTTGATCGCGCCTTCGGCAGTGCCGATCTTCTTTGCGTCGAGATCGAGGACGTTGAAGGCCGCGGCCGGGCCGAACGTTTGATCGCCGTTCCCGAACTTCGCATGCATAACGGTGTTTACGACGCTTTTTGCCATCCCGTTCGGATCGTCGACGTGCTGTGAGATTGCATCGGCAACCGTTGTCGGGACCCCAGGCGATAACATCGTTTCCGGGCTTGCTGCAAGCCACTTGACTCCGTCGCGGGAAAGCGCATCGGCGAAACCCAGCGTCGACATCAAACATTGGTTCGCAACGACGCCGTCGATGTTCCGGTTCGCATCTTCCGGATGCTCCTGCGCGTGCGTCTTTACCCCTTCGGCAATGGCTTTTGCGATATCCGGCATCGACATCACGCGTCCATCGTGCGTCTCCAGCCCACCGCCGTCGCCGCCGCCGTGATCGACGAGATCGATCCACGTCTGCTTCGCACCGGAGGCTTCGGCGTTGTCGAGCGTGTGCGCGACAAACGCCGCGAGGTTATCCGGATCGGCCATGTCGTGCGCTTTCCCAATTTGCGCCTGCGCCACGTCGCCGTCCGCGATCGTAAAGGAATCCGTGCGGGTCTTTCCTTCGACGATATCGCCGTGCGCTTCGCGCAGTCCGGTCGTATCTTGCACGGTGAATTGAATGTTCGAATTGTTTGCGCTAACTTGCACCGCTTGTGCTACCGCAAGACTCTGCGATGCATCGAGATTATTATCGCCGTCGCGATAGATTCCAAATTCGAGCGCGCGCGATGATGGAGCGAGGTTTACGTTTTGCAATATGAGGTCTCCCGACGAGAATATAAGTCGGAAACCTACTGCGGCGAACGGGAAGACCGACTAGGGAGCCTTGTTTCGCGCCAAGGGACTCTTAAGAAGCGCCGCTCGGGGCGCTTGCGACGCCTTCGCGCGGCGCAGATTCGTCTTCGGAGGGAACGCCTCTGCCTAGCCCCGCGAAGATCCGGCTACCGGTATCATTGGGGCTGCTGTATACGCCGCCACGACCTTTACGTTATAGAACCCGCTAGAGACGAAGCGGCTTGCGTGATGCTGCAGAAATCACAACAAATCTACCGGCTCGAAATTTGTTGCGTGCCTCTTTCGTCAAAGCTTATCGGCTACGTAATTTCCTGGTAGCGTTCAGCCGTTCGAGGGCGGGAAGACCGTAACGTTGTGCGCGATCTTGAAATAGCCGGCCAACAGCGGAAAACGCCAGGACTGATAAGAGTAACGATAAATAGACGTATGTCGATTGCCCTCTGCGAACTACCTCGTATTGGCACGCGACATTCGCTATGTATATAAAAACAAAGCGAGCAACAACGACGCGCGAGATGTCCTTAGAGCGTATCGCAATTAGTACAAAAACCACTAAGCACAATAGCGTAAACGCATCCAGTATTACGATTGCGATCATACACTTTATCCGGAACTGGCACGCTTTATGGCTTTAGCTTCTATCGCCTCGTCGAGCAACGTTATCCATGTATCGAAACCGCTGCCGGTGCGGGTAGAGAGCTCGATGATGCGAACGCCCGGATGAACGCGTTCGATGTTCGTCAATGCAGCCGTTCGATCGAAGCCGACCGCTTCTGCAAGATCCGTCTTCGTAACGATTACGAGATCCGCGGTATTAAACGCCAGCGGATATTTAAGCGGCTTATCCTCTCCTTCGGTGACTGAGAAGAGCGCAACGCGCAAGTCTTCGCCTAAATCATACTCCGCCGGACAGATCAGATTCCCGACGTTTTCGATGCAGAGCAAATCGAGAGTTCCTGCGTCCCACGCATCGAGCGCTTTGTGAATCATCATAGCGTCGAGGCGGCATTCGGTTCCGGTGGTAATTTGGCGTACCGGAACTCCGCTTCGCGACAGCCGGGCGGCGTCATTGTCCGTCGCTTGATCGCCTACGAGAGCGGCGGTGCGAAGTCGCGGTTGAAATCGCCGTAGCGTCTCTTCCAAAAGCGTTGTCTTTCCCGATCCGGGGCTCGAAAGCAGGTTGAGGACGTAGGTTCCTTCGCTCGCGAAGCGCGCGCGGAGGTCGAGCGCGAGGGTAGAATTTTTCTTAAGTATCGAGCGCTGAACTTCCACCACTCGTATCGGCATCGATAACCTCCATAGCGACGACTTCCAACTCTCGTCCGCGAACGATCTGCGGTGCGGGCGTTCCACATTCGATGCACACAAGATGGTTGGCGCTCATGGGGCGCCGTTCTCGCGCGCAGTTCGGACACTCTACCGCAACCGCGACGCGCTCGATCTTCAGAAGCGAACCAGCCGCGACCGTGCCCTCTGCGGCAAGGTCCCAGGAGAAGATCAGTGCATCGTTGACGACGCTGGAAAGCTCGCCGATTCGCAGATGCACCGCTGCAATACGCGAGGCCTTCTCGCCGGCACAGCGTTCCGATACTTCGTCAATGATCGCCATGGCGACGGAGAGTTCATGCATGCGAGCGCACCAAGCCGCATCTCGAACGCGACCAATGTGATACTTCAGATGATAGCGTAAAGGCGCGTTTCATCGCGACCGCTGGGTAACCGCGCACCCGCTAAGTATTCCACGCACGCCGGCCTGCTAACTGCTCACCGGCGAGCGCGACATTCACGGATCGTTGCGAATATGACGAGAGTTATCGCGGTGCGAGTGCGGCGCCCAGGAGTCCATTGCGCCTCGGTGTTTTCGGTGCTACGATGCGAATCTACCGCGCCTTAAAGTTTCCGAAGAAGTTTCTCGAACGGTTACGCCGTTCGCGGAGGTGAGACTCCGCAGAAGGTGGTCCATGGCCATTGCCGAGCAGACCGAACTTACGGTAAACATACTCTGGATCAACGCCGGATTGAGTTGCGACGGCGATTCAGTCTCGCTCACCGCGGCAACGCAACCCAGCATCGAAGAGATCGCACTTTCCGCGCTTCCCGGAATGCCGAAGGTGAAAATTTGGTGGCCGCTAATCGATTTTAGTTTGGGCGGCGATGAGTATCTCAAGGCATACTTCGATGCTGCCAAGGGTAACCTCGAACCCTTCGTGCTCGTCATCGAGGGATCGATTCCAAACGAATCGATTAAGAAAGAAGGCTACTGGTCGGGCTTCGGCAACAATCCCGACACCGGTCAGCCGATGACGACGAGCGAGTGGATCGATCGCTTGGCGCCGCACGCAACGATCGTGCTGGCCGTCGGAACGTGCGCGACCTACGGCGGTATCCACGCAATGGCGGGAAACCCGACGGGCGCGATGGGCGTTCCCGACTATCTCGGCTGGGAGTGGAAATCGAAAGCAGGCATCCCGATCGTCTGCGTTCCCGGCTGTCCGATCCAGCCCGATAATCTCTCCGAAACGATTCTCTATCTGCTCTGGCAAGCAGCAGGCCAAGCGCCGATGATTCCGCTCGATGAATCGCTGCGTCCCAAGTGGCTCTTCAGCGCGACGGTTCACGAAGGCTGCGATCGCGGCGGCTACTATGAAGAGGGCGACTTCGCGAAAGAGTACGGGTCGCGCAAATGCCTCGTCAAGCTCGGGTGCTGGGGTCCCGTCGTGAAGTGCAACGTCCCCAAACGCGGTTGGATCAACGGCGTCGGCGGATGTCCCAACGTCGGCGGAATCTGTATCGGCTGCACCATGCCGGGTTTTCCGGATAAATTTATGCCGTTCATGGACGAGCCGCCGGGCGCGCTCGCCTCAACGAGCGTCGCTTCGATAACGGGCGGCATCGTGCGAAGCCTTCGCGGCTACACGCACGCTAAGCTTGAAAAAGAGCCGAAATGGCGCCACCGTGGACGCGAACTTACAACCGGCTATCAGCCAACGTACAAACCGCGCTAATTCCCGGACAGCAACGAACCGGTCTCCTCCTGCACAGTTGAAACGGAGAACTTCGGATGGCAATTAAGGATCTTCCCGGCACGACGTCGGAAACCGGCGGCTCACGGCTGGTCGAGATGTCGTGGGATCCCATCACGCGCATCGTCGGCAGCCTGGGCATTTACACGAAGATCGACTTTAACGCGCGACGCGTTGCGGAATGCCACAGCACGTCGTCGATCTTCCGCGGTTACAGTATTTTCATGAAGGGCAAAGATCCGCGCGACGCTCACTTCATTACGAGCCGAATTTGCGGCATCTGCGGCGACAACCACTGCACGTGCGCCGTGTACGCGCAAAACATGGCTTTTAACGTGAGACCGCCGCATCTCGCGGAGTGGATCATCAATCTCGGCGAAGCAGCCGAGTTTATGTTCGACCACAATATTTTCCAAGAAAATCTCGTGGGCGTCGACTTTTGCGAGAAGATGGTTCGCGAAACGAATCCGAGCGTTTGGGAAAAGGCGAAAAACACGCCCGCCCCGCATGCCGAAGACCACGGCTACCGGACGATCGGCGATATCATGGTCGCGCTCAATCCGTTCACCGGCGATTTTTATCGTGAAGCGTTGCAGATCAGCCGGTACACGCGCGAGATGTTCTGTCTGATGGAAGGACGCCACGTCCATCCATCGACGCTCTATCCCGGCGGCGTGGGAACGACGGCTTCCATCCAAATATTCACCGACTACTACACGCGGCTGATGCGCTACGTCGAGTACATGAAGCGCTGCATACCGCTTCACGACGATCTCTTCGATTTCTTCTACGACGCGCTACCCGGTTACGAACACGTTGGCGAGCGCCGAATTTTGCTTGGGTGCTGGGGCGCGTTCAACGATCCCGCGGCGTGCAATTTCGAGTACAAAGACATGACGGCGTGGGGACGCAAGATGTTCGTTACGCCGGGCATCATCGTGGATGGAAAACTTGTTACCAACGACTTGGTTCAGATTAACCTCGGGATACGCATTTTGCTCGGATCGTCATTCTACGATGACTGGAGCGGCGAGCGCACGTTCGTCGATAAAGATCCGCTGGGAAATCCCGTCGATCGCAAGCACCCGTGGAATATGCACACGAAGCCTACGCCGCAGAAGCGGAATTTTGACGACAAATACAGCTGGGTGATGTCGCCGCGGTGGTTCGACGGAAAAGATCATCTCGCACTCGACACCGGCGGCGGTCCACTCGCGCGGCTTTGGTCGACCGCGCTCTCCGGCTTGGTCGATATCGGATACATTAAAGCAACCGGCAGCAGCGTGGTGATCAACCTGCCAAAGACTATGCTCAAACCGGCCGTAACGTTCGAATGGAAGATTCCCAAGTGGAGCAACACGATCGAACGCAATCGCGCGCGATCGTATTTCCAAGCGTACGCCGCCGCCGCCGCGCTGCATTTCATGGACAAGGCGCTGGAAGAGATTCGCGGCGGAAATACCAAGACGTGGGAACGGTTCACGGTTCCCCAAGACGCAATCGGCGTCGGATTCACGGAAGCCGTCCGCGGCGTGCTCTCGCACCATGTGGTCATCGAGGGCGGAAAGATCGCGAATTACCACCCATGGCCGCCCACTCCGTGGAATGCCAATCCGCGCGATATCTACGGCACGCCCGGTCCCTACGAAGATGCGGTTCAGGACTGCCCGATTTTCGAAGAGAACGGACCGGAAAACTTCAAGGGAATCGACATCATGCGTTCGGTGCGCAGTTTCGATCCCTGCCTGCCCTGCGGCGTACACATGTATCTCGGCGAAGGAAAGACGCTCGAACAGATTCATTCGCCGATGAGTCCGTTTGGATAGACGATGACGGGCCACTTGCGAGAAATGGGGGATCGGGTCGAGTCGATTCTCGAGAGTATCAAGGGGGCAAATCCCGTGACGGCCCGGTTGAAAGCTGAAGAATTGATACGCACGATCGTGCAGTTCTACGGCGCCGGGCTCACTCGTGTCTTGGAAATAGTCGATGAAGCGGCGGGCGAGGCATCGCCCGCTATCTTCGATCGTTTGAGCGCAGATAAAAGCGTAGCTGCTCTGCTGCTCTTGCACGATCTCCATCCCCACACGTTGGAAGAGCGCGTGCACAACGCGTTGGAAGGCGTTCGGCCGTACTTGAAATCGCACGAAGGCGGCGTCGCCATTACGGAGATCAGCGACGGCATCGTTTATCTGCAGATGGAGGGCAGTTGCAACGGCTGCTCGGCAAGTGCAGAAACCGTGCGAACGGCGATCGAGCAAGCGATTAAAGAAGCCGCTCCGGAGATCGCTGAAGTTCGCGCGCAGGGCATCCGGGAAGCCGATACGGGACTGCGCATCATGAGCGATTGGCTTATCTGTCCCGACCTGCAAAACAACGGCGCGGTGCATCTCGACGTTAACGGGACGCCGGCGGTTATCGTGCGCAACGAAGAGAGCATCCACGCCTTTCGCAATCAGTGCCCGTCGTGTTTTCGGGGCTTAGCGAACGCTGCGATTGCGTGGCCCAATCTGCGGTGCGGAGGCTGCGGCGCCCAATACGATCTCTCGGAAAAACGCGGAGCGGGCCTCGAACGCTTTCCCGTTAATACCGACGGTCCTAAGATTCAATTGGCGATACCGGTGACGACGTAACGCATGGACATCATCGCTCGCATTCTCAAAAGTGAACCGGCCAAAAGCGCGCCCGAAGAACAATGCGACCTCTGCGCGAAGCCGATCGCCCAGAGTCACTCGCATCTCGTCGATCTCAAGGAACGGCGCTTGATGTGCGCGTGCCGTCCGTGTTATTTGGTATTCGCGCCGAAGGGCGCCGCACAGGGACGCTACAAGACGGTACCGGAGCGCTATCTCCGTTTAAAAAGTTTAACGCTTTCCGATTCGACGTGGGATCAATTCCAAATTCCTATCGGTCTGGCGTTCTTCTTCTACAACAGCGTTGAGAAGAAGATGATGGCGTTTTATCCGGGGCCTGCCGGAGCGATGGAATCGTTGCTGCCGCTCGATGCTTGGAACGGGCTCGTGGAGCGAGAACCGGCGCTTGCGACGATGGAGCCCGACGTCGAAGCATTCTTGCTGCGGCGCGAACGTAACGGACCGCAAGAATATTTCATCGCGCCTATCGACAAGTGTTACGAACTGGTCGGCGAGATCAAACTGCATTGGAAAGGCTTCGACGGCGGCCAAGAAGCGCGCGGGAAAATCGAAACGTTTTTCGACGAACTCCAAGCCCGCTCCGATGGTTCCTACGCCTCAGACATGAGCCGAATGTGAACGTGCTACACTGCGAAGTCGTCGGCTCGCGGGTAGAACGATATGCCGCATCGCCGCTTTTAAATCTGCGTTTGCGCATCGTAGAAGCCGGTGGACGGCGAATCGACACCATCGCCCTGAAGGCGCAGATACAGATCGATCCCCGCAAGCGCAAGTACACCGCGAGCGAAGAGCGCAAGCTGGTCGAACTTTTCGGTGAAACCCATCGCTGGGGCGAAACGCTGCGTCCCGTCCACTGGACGCACGCCGCGATCATGGTTCCCCCGTTTACCGGATCGACGGAAGTCGACATCCCGATTCCTTGCACCTACGATTTCGAAGTCGCCTCCAGCAAGTATTTCGACGCCTTGGAAGACGGCGAGGTTCCGCTAACGCTGCTCTTCAGCGGTATGATGTTCGCAAAAGGCGATAGCGGGTTCTCTGCCGAGATGGTGCCGTGGGATTTGGAATGCGTCTACCGCATGCCGGCGACGCTTTGGCGCGATGCGATGGATCACTACTTTCCAAATCAGGCATGGATCCGAATCGACAAAGAGACGTTCGACGAGTTGTACCGGCTGCGAACGCAGTTCGGTTTGCTGTCGTGGGAGCAAACCTTCGATAAACTTTTTGCATCGAGCGGAGAGCGCGTGTGAAGCGCTTCGATGCGGCGCGCGCGATTGCCGACACGATCCTGTATGAGGGGTATCTGCTCTATCCCTATACGGCTTCGGCAAGAAAAAACCAGCAGCGCTGGCAGTTCGGCGTAGTGATGCCTGCAGCGTATGCGGCAAGCGGAACGGGCGAGCCATGGCACATGCAGACCGACGTGTTGGTCGACGGCGCGCAACCGGCAAGCGCAGTAGAGGTGCTGGTCCGGTTCTTGCAAGTTCAGACGCGCGACGTGTTCGCGATGCGCGATGGGAGATTCGAAGCGGTCGAGAGTATCGAACTCGGTGGAACTCGTTACATCACCTGGGAAGAAGCCATCGAGCGCGAAGTCGGGTGCCGTTTCGATTTGGAATCGAGCACGCTCGACCTTCCGATCTGTTTTCCGCCGTCGCGTCTGGAAGAGACCCTCAAAGACGAAAGCGGAGCCGTATGCGGACGCTTGATCCGAGAGACGATAGAGCTGAAGGGAAACATTCACATCGAAGCGCGAGCCTGCGACGAGCTTTGTCGCTTGCGTGTGCGAATTGAAAATGGCTCGGTGCTCGCGGGCGAGGATCGTCCCGCTGCATTAAAGAGCGCGTTTCTCTCGTGCCACACGTTGCTTGGGCTGGAGAACTGCGGCGTCTTTATTTCCGCGATGGACGTTCCGGAAAAAAATGCGGGGGCAGCGAAGACATGCAAGAACGAACATACGTGGCCGGTTCTCGTGGGAGATGCGACGCGCGATTCCCGGTACGGTCCGATGGTGCTTTCCTCGCCTATCATTCTCTACGACTATCCCGCTAACGCACCGCAGAGCGAAGGCGACAAATTCGATGGAACGGAAGTCGACGAACTGCTCAACTTGAGCATCCTGACGATGAGCGACGACGAAAAAGCGGAAGCCCGAGCCACGGATCCACGCGCTAAAAAGTTGATCGACCGCGCGCAGAGCATGTCGGCGGAACACTTCGCGCAGTTGCATGGAGGCATCCGGTTTGACGAGGGGCCGGCGTTCGAAACCGAAGAGACGCAGCCCGGCGTCGCTCACCTTACGGTAAACGGCGTGCTGGTGCAAAAAGGATCGCGCGTGCGGCTGTGCCCATCGCGACGTGCCGATGTGTGGGATACCTTCTTGAATGGGAAAACGGCGCGCGTTAAGGGCGTGTACGAAGACTTCGAACGACGGCACTACGTCGCCGTCTCCGTGGACGACGATCCCGCAAGCGATATGCACGACTGGTACGGCCGTTCGCTCTTTTTCTATCCCGATGAGATCGAACCGCTCGGAGCGGTGACGTGAGCGGTCAAATTCTTATCGCCGGAGTGGGGAACATATTCTTCGGAGATGACGGTTACGGCTGCGAAGTCATACGCCGGATGCAGCAAAAGCCGCTGCCAAGCGGAGTCCGCGTAGAAGACTACGGCATCCGCGGCACGCATCTCGCCTTCGAACTGATGTCGGGCTACGGCGGCGCGGTGCTGGTCGATGCGCTTTCTAAAGGTGGCGAACCCGGGACGCTCTACGTCATCGAACCCGACCTGAACGCGGCCGGTGGAACGCCGGACGCGCACAGCATGGATCTTCAGACGGTATTCGCATTTATGCGGACGCTCGAGGGAGTCGCGCCGCGGATCATCATCGTCGGATGTGAGCCCGCCACAATCGATGAAGGCATCGGACTAAGCGAGGTAGCCGAGCGCGCGGTCGAAAACAGTTTGCCGCTCGTTCTCGAAGTTCTCGAAAAGTATCTAGGCGGCGCAGTCGCGCAAGCCGGAGGGTAACCATGAATGTGAAACGCGTTCTGTTGGTCGGCGGCGCGCTGACGGCGGGCTTCCTGCTCGTGAAAAAAGCATTGCAAAAGGACATCGAGCGCTATAACGCGTTAGCAGCGATGTCGGGCGACAAACCGCTCCTCGAAGACCAGTTGGATAAGCTCAAGTCGCTCGTCGGCGCCGGCGGGCGTAACGGTTCCAGATAGTGTGTCTGGCGATCCCCGGCCAAATCGTTGGTTTCTCACCGGAACAGCCGATGCTCGCCAAGGTCGACGTTGCGGGTGTCAAGCGTAATGTCAACGTTGGGCTGCTTGAAGAAGACGAGGCGAAGATCGGCGACTGGGTTCTGATTCATGTCGGTTTTGCGTTGAGCAAGATCAGTGAAGAAGGCGCGCGCGAACAGCTGCGGATGTTGGAAGCCATGGGCGAGGACGAACTGGCAATCGAGGAAGTGCGCGGCTACTCTTTTGCGGAGCCGCAACCGGCGGAATCCTTGTGACGCTGTGAAGTTCGTCGATGAGTTCCGCGACCCCACGCTGATTCGCAACGTCGCTGCGGAGCTGGCGCGGGTTGTCGACCCGAACCACCATTACCGCATCATGGAAGTCTGCGGCGGCCACACGCATGCCATATACCGGCATGGCCTTGCCGACATGCTGCCGCCGAATATCGAACTCGTGCACGGTCCTGGCTGTCCGGTCTGCGTTTTGCCTATGGGACGGGTCGATGACGGCTTGTCGATTGCGGCGCATCCTGACGTCATCTTGACGTGCTTCGGCGACATGATGCGCGTACCGGGTACGCTCGGGACGCCGCTGGAACTCAAAGCGCGCGGAAGCGATATTCGAATGGTGTATTCGCCGCTCGACGCGCTTCGTATGGCACAGGCTAATCCGAAGAAACATGTCTGTTTCTTCGCGATCGGATTCGAGACGACGGCGCCGTCGACGGCGTTAACCGTACTGCGCGCAAAAGAACTCGGTATCCGCAACTTCTCCGTTTTCTGCAATCACGTTACGATTGTTCCGGCGATTCGTGCAATTTTGGATTCACCCGACATGCGTCTGGACGGCTTCGTCGGGCCGGGACACGTATCGACGGTGAGCGGATGCCGACCCTATGAATTCATCTCGCGCGTGTACGGCAAGCCGGTGGTGGTTTCTGGGTTCGAACCGCTCGATATTCTTGAGTCGGTGCTTATGATCGTACGGCAGCTGCGCTGCGGTCAAGCTAAAGTCGAGAACCAGTACCACCGCATCGTTCCGTGGAATGGAAATGCGGCGGCGTTGCGCGCCATTGCCGAAGTCCTCGAATTGCGCCCATTCTTCGAATGGCGTGGCTTAGGCTTTATCTCTCAATCTGCGCTCAAGGTTAACGCGAAATACTCCGCGTGGGACGCTGAGGTGCAGTTCGAAATTCCCGGCGTGCGCGTGACCGATCCCAAAGCGGCACAGTGCGGAGAAGTGCTCAAGGGAGTGCTCAAGCCGCCGCAATGCAAGCTTTTCGGCAAAGAATGTAATCCCGAACATCCAATCGGCGCGCTGATGGTTTCAAGCGAAGGAGCGTGCGCCGCATACTACCGGTACGTTCGCCATGCCGAAGCGGTAGAAGCTTGACGAGGTGCGCATCTAAGGAATGGAAACGCTGAAGCGTTTGCCGGCCAAGCTTCGTTTCAACGACCCGCAGATCGAAATGGCGCACGGAGCCGGCGGGAAGCTGAGCCGGCGGCTCGTTGAAGGCCTCATCGTGCCGATCTTGCGAAACCCTGTTCTCGAATCGCTCTCCGACAGCGCGGTCTTCGACTTCGGCAACGCCCGAATGGCAACGACCGCGGATGGTTATGTGGTCAAACCGTTGCAATTCAACGGCGGGTCGATCGGCGAATTGGCTGTCAACGGAACGGTGAACGATCTCGCGGTCTCCGGCGCAAGGCCGCTTGGATTGATGGCGACGTTTATCCTCGAGGCGGGACTTGCGAGTTCCGTACTCCGCAGCGAGATTGAAGCGATGGCACAGGCCGCCGCGCGAGCCGGTACCGCCGTTTACGGCGGCGACACGAAAGTCGTCGAACATGGCATGGCAGACGGAATGTACGTCTCCACCTTCGGTTTCGGTCAAGTCGATTCGCGCGCGCGCCTCGACTCGGCAAGCGTACGCCCGGGAGACCGTATTTTGCTTTCGGGTCCGATCGGTGACCACGGTATTACGATATTGCTCGCGCGCGGCGAACTGGAGTTGGAAGCCGATCTTCGTTCCGATACGCGTCCCATCACTGCGTTCATCATGGCGATGCTGGACGTTGCGGCAGAGGGTTTGCGCTGGATGCGCGATCCGACGCGCGGCGGCGTTGCAACGGTGCTCAACGAATTGGTCCGCGACGCTAACGTGGGTGCCGTGATCTACGAAGATGCGATTCCCCTGCGTGACGAAGTGCGCGGAGCGTGCGAAATACTGGGACTGGACCCGCTGCATATTGCAAACGAAGGGCAATTCATCGCTATCCTCGCACCGGAATACGCGCAGATCGCGCTCGAAGCGGTCCGCAGCACCGATGGCGGCGAGAAAGCGGTGCTGATCGGCGAAATACATGAGGAACCGTTGCGCACCGTGATCTGCGAAACCGGTTTTGGCGGAACGCGGGTAGTCGATATGCTCATCGGCGATCCGCTCCCACGCATATGCTAAGTCACGGGAACGCTGCTGCGCTTGTCGATGTGATGTGCGACCAAATTGCGTTGCGCGACCGCGTCGCCGAAACGTTCTTTCCGGTTGAATCGGTGAGGATCGCTACGGCCGCGAAAGAAATGGCGGAGCGTTTTAGCAGGGGCGGCAGACTCATCACGTGCGGAAGCGGCCCGTATGCAACCGATGCGCAGCACGTGTCGGTAGAGTTCGTGCACCCGGTTCTGGTCGGCAAGCGCGCATTGCCCGCGCTCGACTTAAGCGTGGCATATCGCGATTGGATACCCGCGATCGTTTCTGCCGACGACATGGTTATGGGATTTGGGCCGCCCGAAGGTGATCCCGGAATTCAAGCGGCGCTACTCGATGCACGCGCGATAGGCGCAATGACGATCGCTCTGCCCGGAAATAGCGGCGGATATGCCGTCGCATCTCCTGACGCAGACGCGCATATCCATCAAGAGATCCTGGAAATCTTGACGCATACCCTCTACGAGTCGGTCCACGTCTTCCTCGAACATCGGAATTTCGGCGAGCCGGAAAGCCCGTCTGACTTCTTGTATCCGTTTCTCGGTACGAAAACGCAATCGCTCGAAGGAATCGTTGAAGATGCTGCCCGCTCGATCGTCGGCAAATCGGCGGACGCCGCGCGATTGCGCGACCGGGTAGCGAACGAAGAATTGAGTTCCATCGCGGAGGCGACGATCGCCATGCGTCGCCAGATCGACGCCGGCGGTAAGCTCTTGCTTTTCGGCAACGGCGGTTCTGCAACCGATGCAAATGACTGGGCGCTCGACTGCGTTTTACGTGACGGCGATTTCGTTCCGCTGCCCGCCATCTCGCTTTCGATGGAGCCTGCGTGCATTACGGCAATTGGGAACGACGTCGGTATGGACGTGATATTTTTGCGCCAGCTCATCGCGCAAGCTAAGCCAAACGACGTCGCAATCGCGCTCTCCACGAGCGGCGGATCCAAGAACGTCCTGATGGCGCTCGCCGAAGCCCGCAAGCGGAATATGCTTACCGTTGCATTGCTTGGCTACGACGGTGGAATAATCGCTCGCGACCGTCTATCCGACCACATCATCGTCGTGCGGTCCGATTACATTCCGCGCATTCAAGAAGTTCAAGGAACGATCTATCACCTGATGCGCCGCGGACTCGATCTCCTCGGCCGCTCCGCGGCGTGATAGCCGCGCAGCGGCGTAGCAAACATGACTGAGCAGGATGCGAAGGCTGTTTGCAACACAGGATGTGTGATAGCCGCGCAGCGGCGTAGCAAACATGACTGAGTTATACGGAACGCAGGGTTGTCCGTACACCGGCGAGCTTCGAGAGGATCTCGAGTGGCGAGGCGAAGCGTTCGTCGAATTCAACGTTGAAACCGACGAAGCGGCGCTGCAGCGCATGTTGCAGCTGACGAACGGTAATCGCACCGTCCCGGTGCTCGTGCGCGATGGACATCTCGTGCAGATCGGGATCAACGGCCGAGGCTGCTTCGTAAACGCACCGTGAAAACCGCGCGCCGGCTGCACATTACCGGCACGGTGCAAGGGGTGGGGTTCCGCCCGTTCATCTACGCGATTGCACGAGAGTTCGGCATAGTCGGTTGGGTTCAAAACGGTGCCGGCGGGGTCGTGATTCACGCCGAAGCGGCGCCGGATGAATTAGATCGTTTCACCGTTTCTATTGAAAGCCGGCCGCCGGCCGCCGCCCGTATTGCGAACGTTGCACTCGAGATCGTCGCATTGCAAGGCTTCTCTACGTTCTCCATCCGAGAGAGCGAGAAAACGGAGCCGCCGACGGTGCGCGTATCTCCCGACCTGCCCGCGTGCGATGCGTGCCTGCGTGAAATGAACGATGTTCGGGACCGCCGCTATCAATATCCGTATATCAATTGCACGAACTGCGGACCCCGTTACAGCATCATCGTCGAATTGCCGTACGATCGGGCAAATACGACCATGCGATCGTGGCCGATGTGCGTGGCGTGCGAAGCAGAATATCGCGATCCGGCAAATCGAAGGTTTCATGCGCAGCCGGTCGCATGCCACGAATGTGGGCCCAACTATACGTTCGATGAGCATCGCGGAGCCGAAGCGATCGCGCGCGCTGCAGAGCGTTTGCGGTTGGGGGAGATCGTCGCCATCAAGGGTATCGGCGGATATCACGTCGCCTGCGATGCACGCAATCCGACGGCTGTTGCCGCGCTGCGAGAACGAAAATTCCGCAAAGAGCGCCCCTTCGCGGTTATGGTGCGATCCATCGATGTGGCGTCGCAGCTTGCCGCTCTCTCGTCGCAAGCCATCGCGCTGCTCACGTCGATCGAGCGACCGATCGTCCTCGTGCCGTCGCGCGTGGTGCTCGAGGGTGTGGCGCCGGAAAACACGGAGCTTGGCATCATGCTGCCGTACGCGCCGGTTCAGCATTTGCTCTTTGCTGCGGACGCGCCCGAAGTTCTGGTGATGACGAGCGGTAATCGTGCGAGCGAACCGATCGCCTATAAGGATGCCGACGCCCGGCGCCGCCTGACTGGAATTGCCGACGCGTTTCTCGCGGGCGAACGCGAGATTGCGCGCCGCGTCGACGATTCGGTGGCGCGCAGCGACGTATTCGGCGTCGCGATTCTCCGGCATGCAAGAGGCTATGCGCCGCGAGCCGTAGCGTCATTTGCGTCAAACCGTCCGATACTCGCCGTAGGCGCGGACTTAAAGAACGCCGTAAGCCTCGTCGTGTCGGGAAACGCTTTCATAAGCCAGCACATCGGCGACCTCGATCAATTCTCGTCCTTGCAGTCTTTTAAAGAAACGATCTCGGATCTGTGCGCGATGTACGAGGTGCCTCCCGATGAGTTACTGATCGCGCACGACGCGCATCCAGGTTACTTCTCGACGCAGTACGCGGCGAGTCTGCCGGGAACGCATGTAGCCGTGCAGCATCATCGCGCGCATATCGCAAGCGTGCTTGCCGAACGCGGCGAATGGGATCGCGAGATCGTCGGCATTGCGTGCGACGGCACCGGATACGGCGACGACCGAACGATCTGGGGCGGCGAAATTTTTAGCGGATCGCTGCGCGCGGGCCTGCGCCGAGCGTTGCACCTTCGGTCGGCACTGCTTGCGGGAGGCGATGCAGCGGCACGCTACCCGGCGCAGTGTGCCGCCGGGTTTTTACTGCAGCTCGACGATCTTCCCGATATGCAGAGCGCACCGTTTTTTTTCCCGCAGCGCTACCGTGCGGCGCGCGAATTGATCGAGCGAGGCGTCCGCACGTTTGAAACGACCTCGGTCGGCAGGCTTTTCGACGCTGTCGCAGCGCTGTGCGGCTTCACGCGCGAGATCACGTTCGAAGGTCAAGCTGCGATGTGGCTGGAGCAAATCGCGAACGAAACCGCGATCGCGGCATCCTATACCATGCCGGTCGAAGCGCGGGAGATCGACTTTCGGCCGCTGCTGCGCGACGCGATCGAAGACCGCAGCAGGGGGCGTCCGGTATCGGAGATTTCGCGCGGCTTTCACGTGGCGTTATCTCGCGCGCTGCTGCAAGCGTGCGACGCGGTGGGGTGCTATCCGGTCGTTGCTTCCGGCGGCGTTTTTCAAAACCGGCTGCTCGTTGGATTGCTGTACGCGGATCTCGGCTCGCGGTTGTGGCTCAATAGGGCAGTCCCATGCAGCGATGGCGGCATCTGTCTTGGACAAGCGGCGCTAGCGAGCCTGACGCAACGATGACCGCAGATTATCGCTCGACCGCCTCGATGCGCGTTTCAAGACGTTCGAGCCGGCGTTCGATCGCGTCAAATCGGCGGTCGTGCTGGTCGAATCTGCGGTCGTGCTCGTCGAATCGGCGGTCATGCTCGTCGAATCGGCGGTCGTGTTGGGAAAGGTGCGCTTCGACCGCGTCAAACCGTACTTCAACGGCTTCCCGGAAATCAAGCAGCGCGTCCAAAATATCGCGAGTGGATGGGTCGCTCATGGTCCATCTTTAGCATACGCTTATGGCGCCGAGGTTTCCTCGACGTTGCGGCCCTGCATCGAGCACCGGCTCTGCTAGTGCGGTAGGCGGCCGCCGCTGTCAGCTGCCGGAAGCGCGCGCATGGGGCGCGGTATTCGAAGATGGCGAATACGGGCTTCGTATGTGCCGGGTGGAACGTGAACGCGCGGCGGGCCGTAACGCTGCTTCTAAGAACTGAGCCGATGTTCCGTGCCGCGAGCCGTTACGGTCCAGTGCGCCTTATCGTATGAGTATTCTTGCCGGTATTCAATCGTGTTCGGAGCGGAGAATATGTTGACGACGCGGCCGTAGACGGTTCTGCCTTTATCGGTATCTTTCCAAGGAAAAGTCCAAGTATTCCCCGCGATCAAAAGTTTTCCCGAACTGGCTGGGGTTCCGTCGGTCGGGACGGCATACGTATGGTATACGTTATGCGCAGTATCGTACGTAAAGACGATTAACGCCTTCGATGCGCCTTCAAGAAATTGGTCGCACGCAAAGTATCCGGCGCTGCGCCAGCAGTCGTTTCTCAGATGCGTAGTCTCGGTGCGCGCCTTACTGTAGGCGGTCTTGTAGTGAACGACGTGCGATTGCCACGTGCCGGCGTAGGCCGTAATCGTATCGATTCCGGCCGCGCGTATTTGCTGCACCGTTGCGAGCGAACATAACAAAACCAACGTTGCCGTGATTGCGGCGCGTCTCACCAATGCGTTTCTCATAGGCCTCCCTTATTGCGGTGTGTGTGTCGAATATCGTGCGATAAAGTCCAGCAGACTTGCATTGAGCGGATCCTTCGGGTCGATCAGCGCTCGAAGCATTCCCATGTGGTCGGCGCCGATTTCGCGAATCGCATTGGCGCTTCGGCCCGCTGCCTTTAACGCCCGCATAAAATAGATCGCGCGATCGCACGACCCGGGATCGTCGCTCGTTCCACAGGATACTACGATCGGCGGCGTCGCGGCATCGATGTGGAGACTTGGCGAAAACCGGCTTCTCGCTGCCGGCGTATCGCCGTAAATATGCCCGTCTACTTTCTGCCAGGTATCCGGCTCGTCGGAGAGATCTCGTACGTCGTACGCTCCGGAAACGGCAAAGACGCCGCGTAGTGAAGTTAGCTGCAAGCCGAACCGCGCCAGGTATTGGGGGTTCGTCCCGATCAATGCGGCGATCTGCGCTCCGCTGGAGTGCCCGGCAATGAACGTGTTGCGAGAATCGATGCCGTAATCGGCGGCGTGCTGGATCATCCACGCCGTAGCCGCCGCAACGTCTTGGGTGGATCCTTCGGCGTCGGTTTCGGGAAAGAGCCGGTACGAGACCACCGCGGTCGCGATTCCTTGATGCGCCAGCTCCTCACCGACGGTGGAGTAATCCCGGCGATCGCCGTACATGAACGCGCCGCCGTGAACGAATATCAGCAGCGGCGCTCCTTGCCGTTGTGCCGGAAGGTAGAGATCGAGGCGGTGCGCGTCCGATGCGTCGGCAACGTACGACAACCCGCCTAGCGTCTGAATCGTCGCGACGCGCGCCGGACCGATTGTCAGGAGCGCTGCGAACAGAGCGATGGTGACACGCACGATGGCACCAGCGTACGCGAAACCAGGGTGCAGCGCTTCAGAGATCGCTCAGAGAAGCCTCATCCCTTAGCCCAATTTAGGAAATCGCGGTCGTTTGCAAGCGTGGCGAACCGGGGATCGCGCGCGAGCAGCCGCCGTTCGAAGATGGCGACGCGCTGCAGCCACGCAAATGCGTGCGGTCTGTCGCGGACGGCGAGGTATGCGGCAGCGATAGAGGTCGCGTCCCAGCCGCCGCTTGCGCGCGTATCGACGGTTGCATCGAGCCGCTGTAAGTCGCTCGCCGCGAGCGCGGCGTGGCCGGTGGATGCGTCGATCTGCGCCGCAAGCGCGATCGCTTGATACCGGGTATTTGGATCGCGCGAAAGCGGAACGGCTGCGATGCGCGCGTCCGCATAGTCGTGGAGCGCGATGTAGGCATTCGCAAGCGTGATTCGCGCGATCGACGGCAATTGATGAACGAGAAGCATCTGCTTTGAAAGAATTATCGCTTCGGCGTAGTCGCCTGCGATGAAGTCGCTCCATGCAAGCGATGCGGCGGTTCCCGGAGAGTTTGGCTCTATGCCCAAAGCGCGCCCGAACATACGTCGTGCCGGCCCGACCTCGCCCCGGTTCATCAACAGCGTGCCGTACCAGACGAGGGCCTCCGGCTGATTTGGATCGAGCGCGAGCGCCCGCTGAAAATCCGATCGAGCCGGTTGCTCTCGATGAGCTATCGAAAATTCGACCCCGCCGCGCGACGCATAGGCGTCGGCAGAGGTGCTATCTTTGCTCACGGCTTCGCGTGCGAGATCGATCGCGCCGGCCTGCAGCGCGGCCCGTTGCGCTTCGTCGTCGGCATAGTACGCCAGGCTTGCGTAGGATTCCGCAAGACCGGCGTACCCTTGGGCCGTGCCGGGGCTCTCTTGCAAGACGGCACGAAATAGCCGTGCAGCGCCGAGTAAATTTCGCGGCGATCCTTCGGCTTCGTACGTGCGCCCAAGCATATATTTCGCCAGCGCATCGCCGTGCAGTTCGCGATCGGTCCGCGTATGCTGCACGAGCGGAAAAACGGCCGCGATCGCGATGAGAATGCCGGCTGCAACGGCGCCGCCGCCGATTCGAAGACGCCGCTGCGTAAACGCTCTTACGTTCACGCGTGCCAGGTGCGGCGGTTGCGCAACAGCGGCGCCGGGAACCCTAAGCCGGTAGCCGCGTTTGGGGATATTTTCGATCGTAACTTCGCTGCGATGGCGCTCGAATAGTCGTCGCAGCACGTAGACGTTCTGCGAAAGATTGGCTTCGTCGACGTAGTTTTGCGGCCAAACGCGCTCGATCAAATCCTGCTTGGAAACGACCACGTCGATGTGGCTCGCTAATTCGAAGAGAACGTCGAGCGCTTTGGGTGCGAGCACCACGGGCTGACCGCGAAAGCGCAGAACTCGTTCCGCCGCAGAGAGAACGTACGGACCAAACGAATATCGTGCTAAATCGTGAGACGACTGTTCCATGAGCTTGAGTTTCGTCCATGGAGCCTGCCGCCCCTTACGACGATTTACGGTCCGGGTGACGGTGGCGGAATATTGGGGCAATCGCCGCGCAGCGTCGTGTTACCGCGGGCGCTCGAGTGCGCGACGATGTATTGCACGAGCGGCGGTTCGCTCGCGCGTTGATTCGCCGGCGGAAATTGGAAGAATGTCGGCGCATCGGGATTTTTGAACGGATCGAACTCTTCGGATTTAAAGCGCCACGTCCAGTCGAGTGGTACGGTCTGCGAGGAGCCGTCCTCGAAATGAACGGTTGCGACGATATTATCGCGTTCGTAAAAGGTGCTTGCCTCGTTATAATGCGCTTCGCCCCGGGAACTGAAATCGACCGCACCGCAGGGCGCACCTCCGCCGCCTGAGCCGTTGCCGCTCTCGCCAGCGCCGCTTCCGGTGCCGCCGTTGCCGACGCTGCCCGCGCCGGATGCCTTACCGGCGCCGGCACCTTGGCCGCCCGTCGGCACGGTGTCCCAGATCGGTTTTGCGTGCACGATGTGCGGAGGCTTCGGCCGCGCGGCGCCAATGCGCTTGACGACCGCTTTCGGCGCGGACTTTCCGGGCGGCGCGGCGACGATAACTTTTGCGCGCGAAGG
Organism: Vulcanimicrobiota bacterium; assembly: GCA_030854045.1. Taxonomy (GTDB): domain Bacteria; phylum Vulcanimicrobiota; class Vulcanimicrobiia; order Vulcanimicrobiales; family Vulcanimicrobiaceae; genus JALYTY01. The sequence goes on from JALYTY010000063.1 coordinate 34,975, forward strand.
TACCGGTACGATGCGTGCGCGGGTAACGACGCGTTTAGGTATGGGCGTCGCCGTTGGTCGCGGTGTGGGGCGGTGCTCGATCCGCGCGATGGTGAAATGCTCGACGGTTTCACGCGTCTGCGAGACGGACGGCGTGAGCGGATGAAGGAATCCCGCAAATATCTCGTGGAGCGCGAACGATACGGCGAGCGCTACGAAAAATCGCCTTCGCGGAGAGTCGCCGAATAAAACGCCGAGCCATCCGGGCGCGGATGACTCGGCCTGAAGGGAAGGTTCGTGGAACGATATGGCCTGGCTCTATTCAGGATTTACGCCGTATGTCTGCAGATACCACTGCTTGAATTGATCGTAGGTCGGATAGTAGTTGTACTTGTGGTAAAACCAGTCACGGTATGCTTCTTGTCGTCGCGTAACTGCTTGCTCTTCGGCGCGTTTGGCGCGCAGTTTGTGGTTGTAGTTGGTTACGGCAATGCCCGCCGCAGTGCCGAGGACGATGATGTTCCGGGTGCTCGCCGCTCCGTCTGCAAGAGCCGGAGCGATCGAACCGCCTGCCAGTGCGATCGTTAGGGTGGCTGCGAGTAGTCGTTGGTTCATGTTTTCAATTCTCCGCATGGTAAGCGTCCTGCCATAGGAACGTGGAGGCTCGCTCGGGCGTTGCTCGAAAGCCCGTTCCCCGTGGATACCGAACGCTTGATTCGCGCAATCCCGGATTTTCCAATTCCCGGGATCCTTTTCCGTGACATTACGCCCTTGCTCAAAGATGCGCAAGGGTTTAAGGAAACGATAGAGCTTTTCGTGAATCGTTTTGCCGGCCGTTCTATCGACTACGTCGTTGGAATCGAAGCACGCGGTTATATGATCGGGGCTCCGCTCGCCTATGCAATAGGGGCCGGTTTCGTCCCCGTCCGCAAGCCGGGGAAGCTGCCGTACAGCAAGCTTACCGAATTCTATGCCCTCGAATACGGCACCAATTCGCTCGAGGTGCATTCCGATGCGTTGGCACCGAACGATCGCGTCGTCGTCGTCGACGACTTGCTGGCTACGGGCGGAACGGCGGCCGCGACGAAACGGCTTTTAGAGCGCTTAGATGCAAAAATCGATGCTTTTGCATTTTTGATCGAGCTTGAAGCGTTGAAGGGAAGAGATGCTATCCCGGGAGTCGACGTTGTTTCATTCATTCAATATTAACTTGATGCGAAAAGCACCCGCGGCGCTGGCGCTGGCGCTGCTCTTCTGTGGCGGCACGGCCATCGCTAAGCCGAATCCGACGCCCTCCTCGGCAGCCACGCCGTCGCTGCCGCCCGAGGACCCCGGCGTGACCAAGGTCGTGCGCCGGGAGTTCGTCTCCTGGCAGGCCGGAAACGTCGACCTAACGCGGTATTCCGATTCGGCTCGAACCCAGATTTCAGCCGACAAGATCGCGACCACGTCGAAGAACCTCGCCCTGCTCGGCGCGCTCGAACGCGTCGAATACGTCGAACCCGTCGCCTTCGACAATCAGCCGACCGGCGACCGCGCGTTCATCTACCGGATGACCTGCACGGAGGGAATCGTGTACGAACAGATCGTACTCGACGCGCAAGGAAAGGTGACCGGAATCGTTTTTCGCGACAAAATGCCGCAATAAGACACAACCGTTTGCGGCGATTGCGCCGATGTGAGAGGATAGTCCAATCGGACTATGACGATCGCCGAACTCGTGAGCAAAGTTCAGTCCTACGATCCCTCTCTGGACGGGAACTGGCTGCGACGCGCCTACGAAGTGGCCGACAGGGCTCACGAAGGGCAGCGCAGAGCGTCGGGTGAGTCCTATATCGAACATCCCTTGGCAGTCGCCGGCATTCTTGCCGACCTCGAGATGGACCGGCAGACTATCGCTTCGGCCCTGCTCCACGATGTCGTTGAAGACACGACTGTCACGAGCGAACAGGTCGCCTCGGACTTCGGCGAAGAGATCGCGGGCCTCGTCGACGGGGTCACGAAGCTCACGCGCATTCCCTATCAGTCCAAAGAAGACGCGCAGGTCGAGAACCTTCGCAAGATGTTCATGGCGATGGCGCGCGACATCCGCGTCATCATCATCAAGCTTGCGGACCGCCTTCACAACATGCGGACGCTCTCAAGCCTTGCGGCAAGCAAACAGCTCGCGATTGCGCGCGAAACCCTCGATATTTATGCACCGATCGCACATCGGCTCGGTATCTGGAAGATCAAGTGGGAGATCGAGGACGAGTGCCTGCGCTACCTCGACCCCGCGCCGTATCGCGAGATCGTCGAACGGGTCGCAAAGACCCGCCGCGAACGCGAAAACGACGTGCAGCACGCGATCGGCCGCCTGCGCGATGAGTTCGGGGCGCTTAAAGTAAACGCCGAGATCCAGGGCCGCCCCAAGCACTTCTACTCAATCTATTCGAAGTTAAAAAAGGGCCGCGACTTCTCGACGATTTACGACCTAACCGCAATTCGGATCATCGTCGATTCGGTCAAGGATTGTTACGCGGCTCTGGGCGCCGTTCATTCGATGTGGACGCCGTTGCCGGGACGCTTCAAAGACTACATTGCGATGCCGAAGCCGAATATGTATCAGTCGCTGCACACGACGGTTGTTGGCCCGCAAGGCGAACCGCTCGAAATTCAGATTCGCACCTGGGAGATGCATCGCACGAGCGAATACGGCATCGCGGCGCATTGGCGTTACAAAGAAGGCAGCAAAACCGATCAGTTCGAGAACAAGCTTTCGTGGCTGCGGGCGCTCCTTGAATGGCAGAAAGACATGCGCGATTCCCGCATGTTCATGGAGAACCTAAAGCTCGATCTCTTCGATTCCCAGGCGTTCGTATTCTCGCCGCGCGGCGACGTGTTCTCGATCTCCGCCGACGGAACGCCGCTCGACTTCGCTTATCAGGTGCACACTGACGTCGGCAACCATTGCGTCGGCGCGAAAGTCAACGGCCGTATCGTTCCACTGGACTACAAGCTGCAAAACGGCGATATCTGCGAAATATTAGTCAATAAGTCGAGCGGACGTCCGTCGCTGGACTGGCTTTCGACGGTAAAGACTTCGAGCGCCAAGCACAAGATCAAACAGTGGTTCCGCAAGGAGCAACGCGAGGAAAACGTCCTGGTCGGCCAAGAGTCGCTCGAAAGCGAGCTGGCGCGCGCGCACCTGCGGACCGATCTTGCGCGCGGCGACTTGATCGGACGGATCGCGAACCGCATGAACTTCGGATCGCCGACAGATCTCTTCGCGGCGATCGGATTCGGCGATGCGTCCGCGCTCAACATTGCCAACCGGATTCGCGATGAGATCAAAGGCGATAACGTCGTCGATCTCACGAAGGTCGTTCGAAAAGCGCCGGCGCGCAAAAATGCGAAGAAGTCCAACGGCGTGCGCATCGCCGGAGTCGACGATGTCCTCGTGCGGTTATCGAAGTGCTGTTCGCCGGTTCCGGGCGACCCGATCATCGGGTACGTTACGATCGGCCGCGGCGTGAGCGTCCATCGCGGAGACTGTCCTAACGTCGCCTATATGAATGCGACGCCGGAGCGTATCTTGCAGGCCGCGTGGGTTGAAGACGCCGGCCTCACGCACGCCGTCGACATCGAAGTAGAAGCCGCAGACCGTTCGCAGCTCCTCCAAGACATCATGGGCGTTTTCGCCGAACTCAAAACGTCGGTAAACTCCGTAACGGCGCGAGTAAAAAAAGAAGGAACGGCAGTAACGACTTTAACCGTGCAGATTCGCGATCTAGCGCATCTCCATACCCTGCTTACGAAGCTCGAAGGGCTCAAAAACATTCGCCGTGTCTATCGCGTTACGAAGCGCGAAAAGACCGCCAGCGCAAATTAGCGCAGCCTTTAGAGACATTGCATCTCGAGCGGTTTTTCCTCACCTGCGGGGCCGCATTTCTGGGCGGCGCCGTGAACAGCGTTGCGGGCGGCGGAAGTTTTATGTCGTTTCCCGCGCTCATACTCGCGGGCGTGCCGCCTATTGCGGCAAACGCGACGAACAATGCGGCGATGTGGGTGGGAACGTTCGGCAGCGCGCGCGGCTATTGGAAGGACGTGCGCGCGCATCGCAAGATGCTCGTCTCGGTGCTCGCCGTAAGCTGTGCGGGTGCGCTTGCCGGCGCCGTATTGCTGCTATCGACACCGGCGCAGACGTTCTCGCGCATGATTCCCTGGCTGCTGCTCTTTGCTACGGTCGTCTTTGCGATCAGCCCATATCTGGTCGGCAACAGAATGACGGGCAATCCGCGGCACCAAGGATGGCAGCTCGCGCTGCAGCTCATCGTCGCCATCTACGGCGGCTATTTCGGCGCCGGAATGGGAATCCTCATGCTGGCGATTCTAGCCTTCTCCGGACTCCCGAGCTTCAATGCGACGAACGGCATGAAAAACGTCCTTGCCGTCGCGATCAACGGCGTAGCGCTGATCCCATTTTTGATCGCGCGGATCGTGGATTGGCGTTTTGCCTTGCCGATGGCGGCGTTCGCGCTCTTAGGCGGCTATTTCGGCGCGAAGTTCTTTCGACGCGTTCCGCAGCGCACCGCTCGTACGATCGTCATCGTTATCGGCATCACGATGACGATGGTCTTCTTCATGCGGCGTTAAATTTCGACCGGGACGGGATTGCCTGCGAGGGCGGATGCTTTGCCATTCGTATGTTTTCTGAAGCCGCCGATTCGTGGTTCGACGTGTTTGGTGCCCCAGAGGTAGAACGTCGGTACGACGATCAGCGAGAGCATCGTCGAACAAAGAAGACCGCCGATGACGACCGTTCCGAGCGGCGCTTGCGTTTGGCTCCCAGCTTCGATGCCGATTGCAATCGGAAGCATTCCGCCCACCGATGCAAGTGTCGTCATAAGAATCGGACGCAGCCGCAGCGGGGCGGCGCGGAGCACGGCATCCCGGGGCGAATACCCGCGCTCGCGAAGCTGATTCGTGAATTCGACGACGAGGATTGCGTTTTTCACGACGATTCCCACCAGCATCAAGACGCCGATGAACGCCGTGAGCCCGAAAGCGCGATGCGTCAGCACGAGCGCGACGATTACTCCGGTCGCGGAAAGCGGAACCGACATCATGATCACGAGCGGATGAAGAATCGACTCGAACTGTGCTGCAAGCAGCATGTAAATCAGAACGATGGCGAGGAGCACGATCAAGCCCAAACTCGAAAACGTGTCGTTCTGCTGCGTAACGCCCTGACCAAACTGCCAGTAATATCCCGCGGGCAGCGCGATCGCGTTCATAATTTGCGTCGCTTGTTTGACGGCGACGCCGACCGGAATGTTACTGACGCCCGCATCGATTTCGATCTCGCGCTGCTTGTTCTGCCGCGTAATCTGCGAAGGGCCGGTGCCAAAAGCGATCGTTGCGATCTCCGCAAGCGGCAGCGTAGCGAGGCCCTCCGAAGTCACGGGCGACGTGGCGGCGCCGTTGCCGGAGGAACTTTGCGTGATCGTCGCATTTGCGTTCGGGTTTACGCCTACCGGTATGCTCAAGGATTCAATCGATTGCAGCGACCGCCGCTGATCCGGCGGTAGCTGGACGATAATCGGATACTGCGTGCCGTTAATCTGCATGAAGGACGCAATCGTTCCGGCGGTCGCAGTGTCGATGATGTTCGAAACTGCCGACGTCGAAAGCCCAAGCTGCGCGGCTTTAGCACGATCAATGGTTACATCCACCTCGGGCTGCGCGTTGGTGATGCTCGTATTCGGTGCCTGAAGCCCCTGAATCGCCTGAAGCTTCGGAATGACGGTGAATTGCGCGAGCTGATAGAGCGTATTGATGTCCGGGCCGTAGATTTGGATTTGAAGTGCGTCTTGGCCGCGCGCAATCGTGCCCTGGACGATATCGACAGTACGTCCAAAGGCGCGCAAACCCGGAATCGGCGCGCCGTATCTCGCGCGCAGACGTTTGATGCCTTCAGGCGTAAGCGTGGGGCCGCCGCGACGAGCGAAGAACTGTCCCGTTAATGCCGCTTGCCACTGCGCAACGAACCGCGCCGCGCCGTCTCCGCTCGTACCGGGCTTGAGCGTAATGGAGAGATTGGCTTGATTCGTTACTTGTGCGCCGTTGCCGGCAAAGCCGGCCGTGCCAACCTGTCCGCCGACATCCTGCACGCGCGAGTCTCTTTCCATTCGCCGTTCCACTTCTTCGGTCGTGCGGTTCGTAACGTCCAGCGCCGTTCCCGTCGGAGTCTGCAGGTTGAATCGCACGTAGCGCGAGTTTGACGGCGGAAATGTTTCGGTCTGCACCGCTCCCATGCTCGCCGCTACGAGCGTCGCGATAAAGATAACCGCTGCGATCGCTGCCACGAGTGCGGGACGATCAACTGCGCGACTTAGAACGCTCGTGTACCAGCCGGCAAACCGCTCGTATCCGCGATCGAACGCGCTTGTGAATCGTGCGTACGCTCCTTTGCGTGTATGCCCGTTGGTTGTAACGTATTTGTTCTTGATTAAAACCGACGCGAGCATCGGCACCGTCGTAACCGCGACGACGAACGAAATTCCCACGGCGGCCATTACCATCACCGCGAAAGGTGTAAAGATCAAGCCTTGTAGACCCGGAACCAAGACCAGTGGAACGAACACGGTTATAACGGTAATTGAAGATGCGAGGATGGCGGAAAAAATCTCCGCAGTCGCCGTTTCCGCTGCTTCGCGCGGGCTCTTGCCGGCCGCCATGTGCCGATAAATATTTTCGATAACGACGATCGCGTCATCCACGATCAATCCGACCGCAAGAGCCAGCCCACCGAGCGTCATGATGTTGAGCGAATAGCCGGCAATATATGCGACGAAAAGCGTTCCCATCACGGAGATCGGAAGGGAGATCGCTACGATGAGCGTCGTGCGCCAGGAATGGAGAAAGAGCAGGATGATGACGACCGCGAGGACCGCACCGTAGATCGCGGTATGCTCGAGCGCTTGGATCGATTCGGTAATAAATCCGCGCTGATCGAAAACGATTCCGATATGCATGCCGGGGTAGTGCTTTTGGATATCGCCGATCTTCTTGTAGATTCCGACGGCGGTGGAAACGATATTGGCATTCGGCTGCGCGTTCACGTTGATACCGACGGCCGGAATGCCGTCGAGCCGCTGAAAACTGCGCTGTTCGCTTATTCCATCGGTGATCTTCGCCACATCGCCGATACGAATCGTCGAACCGTTTTTCGTTGCCAGCACGAGATTGGCAACTTCTTGCGCCGATTGCAGGAGAGCATTGCTTCGTACTTGGTATTCGTTTTTTCCGACTTGGATGATGCCGGCAGGCAGATTGAGGTTTTCTTGCTGAATGCGAGAAGTAATCTGCGTAAGGGAGAGGCCGTTGCCTGCGAGCTTGTTCGCATCGGGTTCTACGACGATCGAGCGTTGCTGATCGTTGTTGATGGTAACCGCAGCGACTCCGTCGATCGATGCGAACTCATCCGCTAGCTGATTGGTGAACAGGTCACCGAGGCTGCGCAACGACATATTGGGATCGGTAATGTAGCCGCGCACTACCGGAAATGCGTTGGAATCGAACTTCGATATCTGCGGCTGCTGCAGATTTGGATCGTTCGGCAATTGACTACGGATGCGATCGACTTGCTCTTGCACGTCGACGGCCGCAGTATCGATGTTCGTACCGAAATAGAACTGCGCGTCGATATCCGTCTGACCTTCGCGCGACGTTGATGAAATGAGCTGGATGCCGTTGACGCGGCTGACCGCATTTTCAATCGGGCGGGTGACGAGCGATTCCATCTGTTCCGGGCCGACGTTGGGGTAGGAGACTTGGACCGTAACCACGGGCTGCGTGAAATTCGGGAGAAGCGCTACCGGCAAGCGAGGGATCGCAAAGATACCCAGCACGATGATCGCCAGGGCAAGCATGGAGACGGCAATCCGTCGGTTCACGGCGAAGTGGGCGATACGCATATCTCACCGATTGAATCTCCGGCTGTTGACAAACCACTGAGATTGGGTCATTGCGCCGGGTGGCTGCCTGGTGTAGAATCGCGGAGTTCCGGGGCTCGCCCCGCTGCATCCACCTGCTCGCCGGTTCTGGCCAGCCGTCCGCGTGGCGGGCGTCCATAGATGGGATCCAACAGTGCTCAACGATTACGAAGTAACGTATATCCTCAAGCCGTCCTTCGAAGAGGCCGACGTCGACGCGCGTGCCGCTCAGATCGGCGATATTATCAAGAACCAAGGCGGCGAAATCGTCGCAACGGAAAAAATGGGCAAAAAACGCCTCGCGTACGAGATCAACGATCTGCGCGAAGGCAATTACGTGGTCATGCAGTTCCGCAGCACCGGCGAAGCATCGAAGGAGCTGGAACGCTTGCTGAAGCTCGACGAGGACGTGATGAGAGCGTTAGTGCTTCGTCTTGATAAGCACACGCTGGAAGCGATGGCCCACGCTGCCGCCAATCCGCCCCCGCCGCCGCAACCGATGGAATCCCGTTACTAGAGATTACGGGACGTGCGGCACGGTGCCAGGCGTCTGGCATCGGCGCGTTTTACCCTAAGGCCATATCTTAGCAGCGCGACATTAGCGAGAGAGTGAGTAAAACAACATGGCAGGTTCGTATAACCGCGTGATCCTGGTCGGCAACGTTACGCGCGACCCCGAGATCCGCTACACCCAGTCCGGCAAAGCGGTAACGAAATTTTCGCTCGCCGTGAACAATCCTCGAAACAAAGAAGAGACGACGTTCGTCGATATCGTCGCATGGGATCGTCTCGGCGAAACGTGCAACACGTATTTGAAAAAAGGCTCCAACACGCTCGTCGAAGGGCGCCTCGTCATCCGGTCGTACGACGACAAAGACGGCCAAAAGCGCAAAGCGACCGAAGTGGTAATCGACAACATGCAAATGTTAGGATCGCGTCCGGCCGGTGCCGGCGGCGACGAGTCGAGCGGCGGTTATGCTAACGGCGGAAACCGTTCAACGGCGCCGGTTGCGGCGGGCACTGCCGGCGAATCGTTCGGTGACGATCTCGACGACGAGATTCCGTTCTAGGGGGATGTAAATACGTTAAGTTAAGTTAGCCACGAACGATGGGCGCTCTACGAATACAACATGCACCGACTCGGTCAAGATCCAGAAGAGCTGCGAAGACCGCCGGTGCGCTCGCGCGGGCACAAGTGCGAGCGAAACGGGGGCCATCACGACGATGAAGAGCGCTTGCGCGAAGTCACCTCACGCCAACCACATCTGGGGCATCGACATAACGTACATCCGCATGAGCACGAGTTGGCTGTATCTCGTCGCGATCATCGATTGGTTTTCTCGTTATATCGTCGCCTGGGACCTTGACGACAGCCTAGAAATGGACTTCATTCTCCGGGCCGTGGACCGTTCATTTGAATTCGCGGTTCCTGCAATTTTCAACAGCGATCAAGGCAGCCATTTTACAAGCGACGCTTACATCGATCGCCTCCGCGAGCGAGACATCGCGATTAGCATGGACGGCAAAGGCAGGGCCCTCGATAATATTTTCACTGAGCGCCTTTGGCGAACGATCAAGTACGAAGAGGTCTACCTCAACGAATACGATTCACCACGCGAGGCGCTGAAACGAATCAGCTCGTACATCGATTTCTACAACAACGAACGCCCGCACCAATCTCTGGCGTATCGCACGCCGGCAACGCTCTATCTCACGCGCTAAGCAGAAAGGGAACCCACCTTAAGCCGGTCGAAAATTTGTCTTGACAATGGGGTCCACTTTAGAGCCTGCGCGCGATCATCTGATGGTAGAGATACATATTATATGAAATAATTGCCAAAAATCGCAAAGGAGCATTCGAGAGGATGCTTTGCCACCAGCGCCGCGCGCACAGCCATCCAAGAGCGATAAGCCCGAAAGAAATTCCAAAGAGCGCGCGCGTGCGAACCTGCCACACGGCTTGCCATTGTTCCGCCT
>JALYTY010000064.1 GCA_030854045.1 Vulcanimicrobiota bacterium
GTTTGAGCGTCCGCACGACCGCGTACGGTTCCGCGGGCCATGACGCTCGCCACGGAAATAAGTTCCAGCGGATCGACCGCGTATTCGCGTGCGACGTGCATTCCTCGGCGCGCCAGCTTTTCGGTAAGGATGGAGCGCGGTACGAACACGACCGTAAAGGCCGTCGCCGCGACGCAGCCGACGAAAACCTCCGGCGCGATGCCCCACGCGCGCGTTGTTTCCAGCGCGAAGAACGTGGCCATGAAGGGAGCTCGCATCGTTCCGCCCATGAGCGCCGCCATGCCGACAACAGCCCACGCCGACGCATCGTTCCCGGGAATTAGCGAGCCGATAAGCGTACCGAGTGCGGCGCCGATCATGAGCAGTGGCGCGAGGACGCCGCCCGAAGTCCCCGAACTCAGCGAGCATATCCAGATCACGACCTTGACGCCGATAATTGCGCCGACCAATCCGAGCGCCAAGCGGCCATTGAGCATCGCGCCGATCGTGGGATAACCGACGCCCATTGCGGCGGGCACGAACCACCCGCCAATGCCGACAATCGCTCCGCCGACGGCCGGCCACCACATCCAATGCAGCGGAAGTTTTTCGTAGAGATCTTCGGTGACGTACACGAGCCGCGTCATCACGAGCGATACGAGCCCACCGGCAATTCCCACAAGCAGCGCCCATCCGAGTGCGCTCGGGCCGAGAACCGGTGACGATGCGACAACGAACGGCGGTGTTGCGCCGATGAGCGGACCACGCATCAGCTCGGCAACGAACGCCGCAACCGCGACCGGAATGAAACTGCGCGGGCGCCATTCAAAGAGCAGCAGTTCCACGGCGATCAATACCGACGCGATCGGCGCGCCGAACGTGGCCGCCATGCCGCCGGCCGCGCCCGCGACGAGCAGCGTGCGCCGTTCGAGCGACGAGAGATGCAAAAACTGAGCGAAGAGCGAGCCGATACCGCCGCCCGTCATGATGATCGGCCCTTCCGCGCCAAACGGACTGCCGGTACCAATCGCAATCGCCGATGCGATTGGTTTCCAGAAAGCAACGCGCGCCTGCACGACGCTGTCGCGCTCCAAGATTGACTGTATCGCCTCGGGAATGCCGTGTCCGCGAATCGAGTCGGTAGCAAAGCGTGCAATGAGTCCAACAAGAATGCCGCCCACAATTGGTATCGCGATCGCGATCGGTCCCCAATGATGCGGGTCCGGCTGCACGAGGGACACGTTCCACGTACCGGCGTATGCGAAATGCGTGATGCCGCCAATAAGCACCAAGAGCACCTTCGCAATGCCTGCCGCAACGACGCCGATGAGCGCAGCGAAGACGCATAAGAGCGCGAGGCGCCGTCCGTCGACCGTGTAGTCGCCCAACGTCGGACGCAGACTTGGCAGCATCCGCCAATCCTAAACGCAGCCCAGTTTTGCTGCAGGGACGTTCGTCGCAGCGCAGCACAACAGAACACCCCCATTTCCTGGAGTAGCTCGCAACTCTAGCCAAATTGGCTATTTCTACAACGTCGAACCGGGAGGTCTTCATGGCGCTGCGCACGCGGAATCCGGCGCGGCACCGGTGAACCTCCGTGACGTGATTCTTTCTGCGATTCGCTCGGAGCGCTTCGTCGGGAGGCGCGAAGAGCTCGCGTTCCTCCACGAAGAGTTTGTCGCGGCATGTGCCGGACGTGCCCGCTTCGTTCCGATCGAAGGCGAAGCCGGTATCGGCAAGTCGCGGCTCGTGGCCGAGTTTGTCGCTTCGCTCGGAACGCAGGCCACGGTATCGCACGGACAATGCAGCGAGCACGTGCGCAGTCCTTATCTTCCGTTTACAGCAATTCTGCCGACGCGTGAACGTGGCGAAAAGAAGGGCGTTTTTTTCGAACATGCGCTGCAATGGCTCGAACGCGAAAGCATGAAACGCCCCGTCGTAGCCGTAATCGATGACTTGCAGTGGGCGGACTCCGCGACCCTCGAACTGTTGCGTTACCTCATAGCGCACCTTCGTCCGGCGTGCGTATTGCTTGTCGCTATTTTTCGAACGGATGCTGCGACTGAAAACGCCGCAATTTCAGCATTTCGCCTAGACGCGCTTCGCAATCGGTGCAATATTCTGCAGATGCACGGACTGCGCCGCAACGACATCCGCAACCTCGTATATTCGATCGTTCGCGACGGCGGAGCCGCTGTTGCGCCCGAAGCCGCGTCGCAGATCGAACTGCTTTCCGAAGGGAATCCCCTTTTCGTCGAAGAGCTGGTGCGCATCGCGCTCGATAGCGGACGGCTCGGTCTGCAATCGCGCGTTCCTGTCTCTATCCAGGCCATGCTCAACGAACGCCTCGCTCGGCTCGGGGTGCGCGAACGCGATATCCTCGTTCGAGCCGCAATCGTCGGGCAGCGTTTCGATGCGGCATTCTTGAGCAACGTTGCTTACGAGCCGCTCGATGCCGTCCTAGCGGCAATGCAGCGCGCCGTCGAAGCCGGCATCGTCATTGCATCCCGCACGTCGCCGTACGAATTCGTTTTTCGTCACGCGTTGATCCGCCAGACGCTTGCCGATCACTTGATTCTCGGCCTCGCGGCGCCGCTGCATCTGCGCATCGCAGAAGAGCTGCAGGCCCTTCCGGATTGTGCGGAGCGCGTCGCCGAACTCGCGTTCCATTGGTCCGCGGCACGGGTTCCCGATCGTGCGCGGTATTACAACGAGCGCGCCGCGGAGGCGGCCGTGGCGCTTTACGCCTATCGCGATGCGATCGGCTTTTATAGTGCTGCGCTGCGGTGGGATTATCCGCCGGGGCCGCAACGTGCCGCCGTTTACGAAAAGCTGGGGACGTTGCTGTACATTGACGGTTGCGGAAACGAACCCGTTGCGTGGTTCGAGCGCTGCCGCGAAGAGTACGCCGCAATCGGCGACAAAGCGGGTGTTGGTCACGCTCTCGTGTTGCTCGCCGATCAATATTGGGTCGATGCGCGCACGGCGGAGAGTCTTCACGCCGCTTCGATGGCTGCGCAGATCGTGCAGCCGTTCGGCGATTCCGCGATGTCGGCCGAGGCGCTGCTGGCCCTGGCGCGGTTCTCCATCACGCTCGGCGATGCGCCGGCAGCCAAAGCGCATCTTGAGACGGTCGAACCGCTCCTAACGTCGTGCGACGTGCGATTGCGCGCCAACTTTCATGAAATCGGCGCGGAAACGTACGCTGCCCTAGGGTACGCGAAAAAAGCACTTATGGAATGTGCGTTGGCGTCGGAGTTTGCCCGCGCGAGCGGCATAAGTGAGCTCATCGCGCAGATCGAGAATAACTACGCTCTCGTTGCAGCCGACCTTGGCGAGCTCGCCGTTGCGATCGAACGTCACAAACTCGCTTTAGCGGAAGCGCACCGCACCAGCATGATGTGGCGCGTCGCCTACTCCGCGCTGAACTACGCGAAAACGCTGATGCTCAAAGGCGATCTTCATGACGCGCGACGATTGGTCGCGACGGCGATGGAGAGCGGCGTGACGACGGCGACCTTTAAGACCAAGGCCGCAAGCGTCGGCATCCCGCTCGCGCTGCTCTTGAACGATCGCGAATTGCTTGCCGCGTGTGCCGATGAATCGGCGCTTGCCTTCGCTTGCGCTTCGGGAGAGCCGCAGCGCATCGCCTCGGTCTATAGCGCATACGCCGAACTGCATTTTTCGCAAGCCGAACTCGCGCGCGGAAGCGCGCTGCTCTCTCAAGCCTTGCGCGGGATCGCGCGCCTGCATCGCGGATGGCAACTGCCGGCGCAGGTGGGTGGCCATGGTTCGAGCGACGATCGCCGACGCGCGCGCGCGCTGCTCGCCGGATCAACGGAGCGTCCGCGCGTGTTACGCGCTCATCGTCTGCTCTTCGAGGCGGCCGCGGCTTCCGGCAGCAATATCAAGCGCTCCGAGCGGCTTGCGAATCTCGCTGCGCGCGCATTCGCCGGGCTCGGCTTTGCGTTGTACGAGGCCCGAGCGCTGGAATTAGCGGGCCGCCGGGCCGGCGCGGCGGCGCTCTACGCGCGCACCGGCAGCATTCGCGACGTCGAGCGAATCAAAGCCGCGGCGTCGTGTCGAACCGAAGCGGCTATTCCACTTAGCGCTCGGCAGCTAGAAATTGCGCGCTTAGTCGCCGACGGCGAGTCGAATAAGGCGATTGCGACACGGCTGCACATCAGCGAAAACACCGTCGAGCATCATCTCTCGGGCATATTCACTCGCCTCGGCCTGAAGTCGCGCTCGCAGTTGGCGGCCCGCATCGTTGCGCTCTCCTACGCAACGTAGCGTCCCGGCGGATGGCGGAAATCCGGGATAGTATGCCGCGACTCCGGCACGTATACTTAAGAGCAACTGGAGGGCTTGAATTTTATGGCTCGGTTTCGCTCGTTCCTCATGCGGACCGGCGCTTTTGCGTTGGTCGTCGCGTTCTTTTGCAACTGCGGCTCGGCCGCGCTTGCCGGTACGACCGGCAGTCTCTCCGGAGTCGTCCGGGATGAAGCAAGCGGGAACCCCGTTCCCGGTGCCGCGGTAAGCGCGATCAGTCCATCTCAATCCGCTAAAACCGTGAGCGACAGCAGCGGCCATTTCGTCTTTGTCGCCCTCGCGCCGGACACGTACACGCTTTCGGTAATAGAGAGCGGATTTGAACCCGCGAGTGAAACGGGCGTGACGGTCTTTGCCGATCAGGATCAAACGCTTGCAATTGCGCTTCGCAAGTCGCTAAAGACCATTGCGACCGTCACGTCGCGCTCGAGCTTAAGCCCGGTACGGCCCGGAACGATATCGGACGTGTATTCCGTCGGTGATGCCGCAACCAAAGCCGCCACGCCGATCGGCGGCGGCGGCGGACTTAATAACGCGTATTCGGCAATTGCGTCGGTTCCCGGTGCATACGTTCCCAACGGTCAATCGGGCGTCAATCAAACCGTCTATATTCGTGGCGGCAACTACGATCAAATTGGATTCGAGTACGACGGCGTTCCCGTGAATCGGTCGTTCGACAACTATCCCGCGCACTCCGCATCGACGCTCGGCCAGCAAGAGCTGCAGATCTACACGGGCGGCGGCGGCGCATCGAGCAACGCTACCGGGCTCGCCGGTTTCATCAATCAGGTCACCAAGAGCGGGACGTATCCGGGCTACGCGACGCTTTCCGGCTACGCCGGCACGCCCGCGTTCTATCACGACGTGACGGTCGAAGCCGGCGGTGCCACGCCCGATCGGCGCTTCTCTTATTACATCGGCCTCGACGGCAACAATCAGGCCTTCCGCTATTTCGACCAATCCAACGGCGCCGGGTTAACCGGCATCTATCCCTACGCGGCCGGCCCGAGCGCCGACACGACGTTCTTGTCGTTTTATCCCGCCGTCTACCCGACGTGCAACGCGGACAGCACCTATACGAATCCGGTCGCAAGTTCATTGACGAACGATCCCGGGTGTTTTCAGATCACGAGCACCATTTACAGCCAAGCTGCAGTCGTTGCTAGCCGCGACGCCGTCATGAATTTCCACTTCGCGATTCCGCAGAAGAGTGGCGTGCGCGACGACGTGCAAGTGCTCTACACCAATTCGGCGCAGCATCTGCAGTGGTACAGCGGTCCAAACGATGCCGGGCAAGCGTTGATCGCCGGACTCGTCGCTCAAGGCGATATCAGCAGTCCGCCGCACTGGCCCGACTACTACACCTATGCGCCGGGAACGGCATTTCTCGCACCGGCAGACGCACCCTTAGCCGCTTACCTTTACCCGGGATCGCCGCAGAACCGCTGCGCGAATCGCGACGGTCTGCCGAATACGTGTCCTACGGATGCCAACGGCAATTATGTCGGCGCGGCTCTTCCGAACGACTACCGCGACGGCCGTTGGAACGATGCCAGCATATTTAAACTGCAATATCAGAAAAATTTCGGCAGCAGCGGATATCTGCGCGCCTTCGGATATACGTTCTATTCCGATACGTTCCGTAACGGCGCATCGCGCCGCGGCATCGGCTCCGGTTTCAGCGCCGAAAATTACGACTACGAAGTAAACGCGCACACGCGCGGCGCGCAACTCGATTTCGGCAAGCAGATCAACGATAAGAACCTCTTTACCGCCACCGCGAATTACGTGACTTCGAAGACGTGGCGCTACAACAACAGCAATTACTTGAACACGAGCGGCTTCCCGGTCAGCAATCTAACCAACGGCACGCAGTGTTTCGCCGCGTACGACGGTTACGGCAACGGAGGCTCCGGCCCAACGTTCCAGTCGCAGCCGAATCCGCAATACGCGGCCGGCCAGTCCGCGCCGTGCAACGACCCGATAACGCAGGGCTCGTTCGGGGCCCCCACAAGCTCCGACGATGGCGGCAATCCCGAAAACGTCAATTGCAGCGGCGGAGCGAATTCGCCTATTCCTGCACCGGCGTGCGCCGCCGGTGCGGCTTGGAACCTTACCTACACCGGCCAGCAAGGCCCCACGAACTCGGTTACGCCCGCCTTTACGAACTTATCGATTGGCGACGAACTGCGGCCCAACGACAAAACGGTCATCAGCCTCGCATTGAAATACTCCCTCGACAACTTCAGCCTCACCCCGACAAACTCGCCGGGACAGAACTTCTGGTTTGCCGCCGCGCAGAAAGAGTATTGCTACAACCCGCAGACGTTTACGCCGGTGCTCGTCCAGCAGGGGCCTCAGAATCTATCGACGCTCAATCCATACGTCGCGTTCAATTGCCCGTCCGACAATTCGTCGGGTACGCCCGTTCAGACGGTGCACCCCGACGGATTGGACGGGCATCTGCTCTTCACGAATAACTATCCGCTGAACTATTCGCAAAACTACCTTCAGCCGCGCGTCGGATTCACGTACACGTTCAATCCCGACACCGTCGTCCGCGTTTCCGCCGGCCGTTACGCGCAAGAGCCGCAGAATTACGAAGTTCAGTACGATGATATGAAGCAAAACCTTGCGGCCGACTTGATCGGATTTCTTCCCTACGGCTTCACGACGCCGTTTCACGATGCCAAGGCGCAATTTTCGGATAACTACGATCTCTCGTACGAGCGGCATTTCAAAGGCACCGACATGTCGGTTAAGTTGACGCCGTACTACCGCTATGCGACCAATCAGCTCGATGAAAACGTCAACATTCCAACGCTGCTGGCGTCGCCCTCGCTCAACGCCGGCACGGAATCGAGCAAAGGCGTCGAATTCGAGTTCACAAAGGGAGACTTTGCGCGAAACGGGCTCTCTATGCTCTTCTCGTACACCTACTTGGATTCCAAAGAGAAGTGGAACAACTACGAGGGCATCCCGCAGAACAAGGTCGACATCTTCAATCAATACATTCAGCAATATAACGCGCTGACCAAAAGCGGCGGCGGCAGCCCCTGCTACATGAATAGCGCCGACGGCACGGCCGATCCGGCATGCGGGGCGACCTCGATTGCAAATCCGTATTATGCTGCCAATCCGCAGCCATTGCTCAACCGCAACGGCTGGTACGACACGGGATTGGAATCCCCGTATCTTTCGCCGAACGTCTTTGCCCTGGTCATGAGCTACCGGCACGCGCGATTCTCCGTAACGCCGGCCTTTACGCTCAACGAAGGGGCGTCGTATGGCGCACCGACCGACGTGCCCGGCATCGATCCTCGCACGTGCTCGGCTAACCAAGTCGCGCTCGGCACGGCGACGATGCAGAACGCGGATTATACCTCATGTTCGTCGGCGGCAACGCCCTCGGGCACGCTTTACATTCCAAATCCTACGACGAATTCGTTCGACACGTTCGGACAGTACCGCCAGCCGTGGCAGTTCAATATGGGGCTGCAGCTCGGCTACGACGTCTCGCCGCGCGTCAGCGCAAACGTTACCGTTGCCAATCTCGTCAACCGCTGTTTCGGCGGATCGAGCACGCCCTGGAGCGCACAATTTGCGCCGAGCAGCAATGTCTGCGGGTACGGCGCGAACACGTTCTACGTCAGCAACCATTACAACGGCACGAGCCCGAACGACCTCGCCGGTAACGGCGTCCCGCTCAACCCGTACTTCGCGCAGCCCTTCGTTCCCAGCTACGGCGACGTCAATTCGTTCAACTATCCGATCGCGCTCAACGTGTACTTCCAGCTCCAGGTAAAGCTGTAAGCTGCTCGTGAAAATGCGTCGCTTTCGCGGGTGCGCGATCGCCGTTTCGACGTGCATTATCGCAACGATGGGTATCGTCGCATCGTCGCGCGCGGCTGCTGCCGTGACGCCCGCTCCGTGCGGCATCACGATATTTCCGCGCTACGGGACCTACGTTGCTTCCAAACGGCTGCTGGGGCCGGCCCTGATGCTCAATGGCGGCGGCGCCCCGAAAGACGATTTGAAAGCGGAATGGGGGTGGGTGCACGGTAAAGTCCTTGGGAACCGCCCGGGCCGCGCCGGAAACTTCGTCGTTCTTCGCGCCTCGTATAACAATGTTTACGAGAAGCAGTTTTACGATGCGGGCAATTTCGCATCGGTGCAGACGGTCTTGATTCCGCCGTGCGCGCCATTACGCGCGGTTGAACGGGCGGTGCCGGTCGTCGACGGCGCCGACATGGTCTTTTTCGCAGGCGGCGATCAAGCGAACTACGCCCGGTGGAAGGGCAGCGCGCTCGTTCGTGCGGTACGCAGAGTCTACGCTCGCGGCGGAGCGGTCGGCGGGGGCAGCGCCGGTCTCGCAATCCAGGGTGCAGCGGTATACGATTCCGTGAGCGCCGATCGCGTTGGAAACGACACGCATACGGCGGATGCGGTCAAATATCCGCTCGAACCGCGCATCAGTTTCACGACCGGATTCTTTGCATGGCCGCCGCTTGCAGATACGATTACGGATACGCATTTCGCTATTCGAGACCGCTTCGGACGCTCGGTCGTATTTCTCGCAAGGATTCTGCACGACGGAACGCTGCGCGACACCGGAACGGCGTACGCGCTCGGCGTCGATCAGGAGAGCGTCGTGCTCGTCGATCGCAACGGGATCGGAACGCTTCTTAACGGGAAACCGCCCGGCAATCTTGGAGCGTATCTGATTCGGGCGACCGCGATGCCGCATCTGCTGCGGGGATCGCCGATCCGTTATGCCGTCGAGGTGTCGCACATCGCGCGAAGCGGCGAACGATTCGATCTTTTGCATAAAACGACGAGCGAGCCGTGGTACCGCGTCGTCGTCGACGGCGCAAAGCAGCCGCCGTACAGCCGAAATCCCTACAAGCCGTGAAGCCGCTCGTTCTTCTCGCAGCACTGTTGACGTGCGTGGCGGGATGCGCGCGTTCGTCCGATCGACAGGCGTCAACGGGAGATTTCGTTATCGCGCAGCAGCGCGAGCCGATGTCGCTCAATCCGGCCTTGGAAAACGGCACGTCGTCCACAGAGTGGGGAATGCTGCTCTTCCAGTATCTCGTGAAGTGGAACGATCGCGGCGAATTGGTCGGCGATGCGGCAACCGCCGCTCCCACTCAAACGAACGGCGGTATCAGCAAAGACGGCCTCACGATCGTCTATCACCTGCGTGCCGGATTGCGGTTTGCGGACGGAACGCCGGTTACGGCGCGTGACTGCGTGTGGTCGATCCAGGCCGTTCAAAATCCGGCGAACAACGTGCAGACGCGCTATGGCTACGATCGCGTTCGAAGTGCGACCGCACCCGACGACCGGACGCTCGTGCTTCATCTGCGCGAGCCGTTTGCGCCGCTCCCCACGCTCGTCCTCGCGCCCCAGGGTTTCCCCATTCTGCCGGCACACGTTCTCGGTAAGACGAATTTCAACAACGGCACCTTCAATTCGCATCCGATCGGATCCGGTCCGTACATCGTAACGAATTGGATCCGCAACGATCGTGTCGAGATGCGCGCGAACCCGTATTACTCCGGCGGCGAACCGCAGATCAAGCGCATGACGATTGCGTTCGTGAGCGATCCGAACACGGCGATCAACTTGCTGAAGACTCGCGAGGCCTCCGGGTTCTTTTCCGATGAAGACTACGGCAACTATCCGATCTTGCAGACGGTACCGGGCGTACGCGCAAGGAGCGATCGCGTCAACGGCATCGGCGCGATCATCTTTAACACGCAAGACCCGCTTACGAACGACCCTCGCGTGCGGCATGCATTGGCTGAGGCGATCGACATTCGCTCTCTCATCGCAAAAACGTATCGCGGTGCAATCACGGGCGATCGCGCGGGAGCGGGTCTCTTTTTGTGGGCGTACGATCCCAAAGCGTATCCCGATGTTCCGTACGACCCGGCGCACGCGCGCGCCCTTCTCGACTCCGCGGGCTGGACGATGGGAGCCGACGGCATTCGGCACAAGGGCGGCCGCGCGCTCGACTTGCTCTTCGCAATTCAAGCGCAGACGCCCGGTGATGCGATCATCGGTAACGTCGTCACCGATGCGGAACGCCAAATCGGTGCCCGCGTAACGCTCAAACAATTTAACGAAACACAATTTGTCGCACCGGGAAACCTCGGCGGCCCGGTCTACGGCGGCAAGTTTCAAATGGCACTCTATCCGTTCGTCAACGGCGACGATCCCGACGCGACCGATCAATTCGCGTGCGCGAACGTTCCGCCGAGCGGATACAACAAATCGCGTTTCTGCGATCCGCGCGTCGACGCGTTGCTCACCGCCGCACGCCGCACCTACGATGCGACGCAGCGTAAAGCGCTGTACTCCAGGCTTCAGTCGCTGCTCTACGCCCAACTTCCGATTGCGCCGCTCTATCAGCTTCGTGAAGTAAACGCGTTCTCCACTGCTTTATTAGGTCAAAGTACGTCGGTCTCCGGCGCGTTTTGGAACGTCGGCGCGTGGCATCTGAACCGCTGATAGTTTCTCCCGTCTCGGGCGAAGCTTACGTCGACGTTACGCGCGGCGATCTCGTCGAATCCGTACACCGTATCGCAGCGTGCGCGATGGACCGCAGCGGGGACGTGCTCTTATCCGTTGGTGAGATCGACGTCCCGGTTTTCCTTCGTTCCACGGCAAAGCCGTTCATTGCAGCCGCAATCGTACGCGAAGGCGTCGGGCAGCGCTTTGGTATCGACGGAAATGAAATTGCGGTAATGGCGGGCTCGCACAACGGCGAACCCTTTCATATAGAAGCGGTACGCTCGATCTTGCGGAAGATTGGTTTGGATGAAACCGCGCTCCAGTGCGGACCGCACGCTCCCTACGATGGGGCTTCGGCACGCGCGTTGGAACGCAGCGGCATTCCCTTCGGGCCGATATACAACAACTGCTCCGGCAAGCACGCCGGCATCCTCGCACTCTGCCTCGCGATCGGCGCCGACACCGCAACGTATCTCAATCCGCAAAATCCGGCGGAACAACGCATCCTCGCACTCTGCGCGCGTTTGTCCGGCGCAGGCGTGCAAGACTTGCCTATAGCGGTCGACGGCTGTGGCATCCCGGTGTACGCGACCTCGCTACGAAATGCGGCGCGGTCGTTCGCACGTTTCGCGTCGCTGGAAGGCGTCGAAGAACTCGACGCCGCGGCACTGGCGACCGTGCGTGAAGCGATGATAAAGTTTCCGCAGTACGTCGGCGGCACGGGCGAGTTCGATACCGTTCTCATGCAATCTGCCGCCGGCGCGATTGCCGTAAAATCAGGTGCGGAAGGCGTCAACGGCACCGCGATGCTCCGCGACGGCACCGGCATGGTACTCAAAGTAACCGACGGCGGTTCGCGAGCCGTCGCGCCCGCCGCCGTGCACCTGTTGCGCCGTTTGAACTATCTCGATGCCCCGGTGCTCGACGCGATGGAACCGTTCGAGAAGCCGGTAATTCGCAATCGTGCGGGCCGGGTCGTCGGAAGAATTGTACCGCGTATAGCGGAACTCCCGACCCGTCATGTCGGTAGGTAGCGGTATGAAGCTGCTCTTCGAAATCGTGCTCGCGATCTTTCTGCATCCGATAGCCGCAGTGCTCGCCTGGATCAATATCCTGACCCGAGCCGACCTCGACGGAAACAAGAAAATCGTCTGGGCTCTGGTCTGCATCCTGTGGGGGATCGGCCCAATACTCTACATGCTCGTCGCCGACGGCACGCTTTGGTAATGAGCGCAGAAACCTCCGGGCGTCACCGGCAATGATGCGAATGCAAGTCGCCATTCAATCGCGCGATCTGCTGCGAGATAGCGGCACGTTCGTCGGTCGAAGCTTGCGTCGAGCCGAGTTCGCCGGATAAGTACGCGATGACCGAGCGATACGCGTCGCACGAGACGTCGATCGCCTCAGGGGGTGCCGGCGCGGAGAAATTCGCAGGTGGCCCCGGTGGCGCGAAAGCCGGTGGCGGTGGACCGGGCACTTGAATCGCCGGTCTCGTATCGATTTGGTATCGCAACTCCGAAATTTGCATTTCGATCTCGCGGCGCTGCGCGGGGGTAACGTTTGGCGCAGAGAGTTCGGATTGCAGTTGCCCAATCGTCTGTCGATCGACGGTCGATTGAGCAAGCGTCTGCGTTCGCGCCGTCGCAGGGAGTAGGGCTAGCGCGAGTAAGGACAACGCGGCGAATTTCACTAAACGCATTGTTCTCTAGTTCCTCCCCGGAGGCGGGCGTGCTCTCCAATGTAGACGGCGGCTAGGCGGTACGTTCCAATTTTTTTGGCTTCTTCAGATGCAAACGCCTCTACCCGTCGTGAAGGTTCGATTCTCGGGTAGAATGCCGTCATGAGCGTTAAACTTCTCGTAATGTACGATAATCCGTCCAACTCGTCCGCGTTCGAAAAGCACTACAAGGACGTGCACGTTCCTCTCGCGGGAAAAGTTACCGGCGTTCGACGCGCCGAACTTGCCAAAGTCTTTCCGAAAGAAGACGGCAGCCCGACGCCCGCGTACCGCGTTGCCGAACTGTATTTCGACGACTACAAGAGCGCGTGCGATGCAATCGCATCCGAGGATGGGCAAACATTGCTTGCCGATGCTAAGCAACTCGGGCAGGCCGGCGTACGCTTTCTGCTCTGCGACATCGAGTAAGCGCGGCATCTCCCGCAAACAAGGCCGAAGTACGTCCGTAACGAACCACCGGCCCTAGTGGTGCTATGAACGAACCGACAACAAAAGACATCCTCGATGCGCTTCTCGGCTTTCGCGACGCGGTCGAGTTACGCTTTAACGCAATCGACCTGCGTTTGGATAAAAACGATCGGCGCTTCGACGGAATTGACCGCCGTCTTGATGGAATCGACCGGCGTCTCGACCGCATCGAGCATCGCCTTGATTCGCACGATCGCCATTCGCTCTCTCTAGAGGCGAAGGTCGACGATGGACTGAGCGACGTGCGTCAACGGCTAACGAGGCTCGAAGCGCAACGCGCCTGACCTGCCATGCTTGATCGCCGCGAACGCGACGCAGCCGACGGTGCCGTTGATAGTTGGATTGAAGCCCTCGTCGCCTGGGACGCTCCGACCGAGAGTAAGACTCAGCGCCAAGAGATTCACTACGCAATCGACGTACGAGAGCGATTTTACGTCCCTGCGTTCGCGCTGGCTGCGTTCGTTATTCCCATGGCCAAAAATTCGGCGATCGGCGTCGCGCAAAGCTACGAACTCTCAAACCTCGCCACGAGCAACGTAAAAAACGCGAGTCCCATCGATCGTACGATCGGCCGTCTGGTAAACGCGAGCGGCATGTTGAGCGGGCTTTCGGGCCTCTCGCCGGTGGTGCTTGGAACGATGCTGGAAGTGATGATCGGCACGGGCCGGCTGCACTGGCG
>JALYTY010000073.1 GCA_030854045.1 Vulcanimicrobiota bacterium
CATTTGCACGTGTAACTCGACGAACTGACGGTACCGCTGTACGGAGGAACGGCAATCGACGTCCACCAGCCGGTGTACACGTCCATCAGTTGATTTCCGATGGTTCCCATAAATTGGCCTGCCGGCGTGGAGTTCTGAGGATTGCCGCTGTTATTATACGGCTTATTGATGTTGCCGCCGAAATCGATCCGTAAGCTCGCGTCGTTGTTCGAGGTGAACACGGGCGCATTGGTCGTCGATTCGGGAAACTCCGCAGGCTGAAACGGCTGACCGGTTTTCGGGTTGATCACGCCTCCGACTTCCATATACTCCTGGGTTGCCATGAGCGTCGTGGCCGCCGCACGACCGACCGCCTGATACACGGGAGCCTTGATCCACGAAAGCGCGGTCGGGAATAGGGGGTTCACGTTCGCGCAGGCGATGACTTCGATCTTCAAGGGCAAGAGGTTGCCGTTTAGGCCGGCAGGCGATGTAAGGCCTCCGCCGATCGTCGAGCCGCAACAATCGGATATCACGTTCTCTAAGTTCGCCGTGCGTTGCTGCTGGTTGATAACCGTATAGCTGAATCCGCAGTCGCCGCCGTCCGACGTCGCGCAGCCGGACTGGAAGTTCGCAATCGCCGCGGCAATAGCGGTTTTATCGTCGCCGGTTTGCGGCGCGTCGAGGGTTTGAATCATTTGCACGTCGGCGGTATAGCGGTTCGTCGCGGCGAGGAACTGCGAACGCAAGTTGCCGTACATCGCCGTGCAGCCCGTCGAATCGAGGGCGGTCTTCGAGCAGCCCGTATCAGCCTGACCGTTTGTCGAGGAGACCATCGCGAGATCGCGCAACAGATACCGTATGCGATATTCTTCGATGCTTGCGCCGTGCAGGTCGCTCAAGAGCGCGTTCCAGTGCGTTGCCTGAATTGATATTGCTCCCTGGGCCGCGGCGTCCGCGGCGTTCTGAGCCCGTAGCTGCCAGTACAGTGAATTGCCGTAGTTGACCGAGAACGCTAAGAGCGAAAGCATCGTGAGCGTGCCGAACGTCCAGACCGGAAATACTTGCCCCCGTTGCGAGTGACGGCGCATTACGGGCAGACCGCCATCGGCGTTTGGGGGTATTGCGTTCCCTCGTCACTGCTGCTGACCGATTTTCCGTACGTGTCCAGGTCGTACTGCGTCGCTTGCACGGTCGCGAGTTTCTGTAATTGCGCCGACGCGTCGGCAACGGCCGCAGCGTAGGTCGAATCTTGATTGGCCACGACCGAGGCGACCTGAGCGAAAAACCGTTGATGGCAGGTCATTGCATAAAATGCCTCGCCGCTCGCAATTCCGTTGTTGCCGATCGTATAGTTTCCATTTGTTGCTGACGGCTGCGAAACGTCTTTGAGATATTCGGCGAGTCCCAGTCCAAGCAGATGCGGGGTGGCAGTGCAGTCGAAATACCCGTTTCCGGTAGTAGGGCACTGCCGCATGTACGACATCGTAAAATAGTACGGAACTACGTTTTGATCGTCGCCGTTCGCACCGGTCGGAAAGACGAAGTTGTTCGTGCTGTTTGCGGTATTGTAGCCGAACCCCGTCGCATCCATGTCGTGATTCGAAACCATAGACCGTGCTTCCACATCGCCCGATGTCATCTGTACGGGATTGTTGAAGATCGAGAGGTCGAATGAGGGAAGCGTGAGCGAACCGCTTGAAACGATCTGCTGGGGACGGATGATCGACGCGCCTCCGTAGCGCTCGGTATTCGCGCTTACCGGTCCGGAGGGAACGCCGCCGCTCGTATATTCGGAAAGCACTTGAGAACCGTAGCCGGCGCCGGTCTCGGTGTCCGGAGCGGCGGTTGCCGAGGTCGATACTTTGCCCAGCGGAACGATCGGCAGCACGCCGGTGAGTTTCGATGTTGGGACCGCGTTCGTGAGAGAAAACGAATGCGAATACAAGAACGTCGCCATGTCGAGCTGAAGCTGGTAATAGCCGGCTAAAACGATCTGCGACGTTCCAAAGAGCAGCGAGAGAATAAAGCCGAGCACCGCTGCCGTCTCGGCCATCGCAGCTCCGCGCTCGAGCCGCACTAACACGGATTGGTCCCCCACGGAGGGCATTGCTGCAGCGCCGTGGATGACGCGAACAAATTTTGCAATACCGTGTTCGCCGTGCTGGAAACCGTCACAAGCGCTGCGAGAAATATCAGCGTAAACGACGACATCAAGACGCCGTACTCGGTTAGCGATGCGCCGCCTTCATCGACGAGCAGCGTGCCGAAGTCGATCATTGCGTCGTAATCACGCGCGGCGTCATGACGAAGACGACGTTGGTGTCGCCTTGCTGGTATTGGACCGACTGAAAGAGCTTGCCTAAGATCGGAATATTGCTCAGAATGGGAATTTTTTGAATCGTCCGCGTGTCCAGGTGGCGTAGCAAGCCCCCCATGACGATGCTCTGGCCGTCCTGCGCGATCACGCTCGTCGAGATCGTGCTTTCTTTGAGCGCGGGGATATAGAAGCCGTTGAATTGAGCGGCATCCTGATAGTCGAGGTCGGAGATGTCGGGGTTAATGACGGCTTGCACGTCGCCGTTTGGCATCAGCGTCGGCGTTACTTTCAACTGCACGCCGTAGTTTTTGAAATCGACGGAGACTTGGCCGAGACCCGTTGAAAACAGATACGGAATCTGACCGCCGACGAGAAACGACGCCGCCGTTCCGTTCGTCGCGACGAGGTCGGGACTCGAGAGAATGCGGGCATGTCCGCTTTGCATGATCAGATCGAGCGTCGGCGCGAGCAGCGTCGTGCGAATCCAAGGGCCGATGTTGAGCGCTTTTCCGTTGAAGCAAGAACCGCAATTGTCCACGACGGGGTAGCTTGGAAGCCCGTAATCGAAGCCTCCGGGTTTCGTTCCGTCGGGAAGCGCCGATTGCAGGCGCAGACCGAGTTCGCCCATTCCCGTCTGGTCGATCTCCAGAACATACACTTTAATATCGATCTGGGAAACTTGCTTGACGCTGATGCGGTCGATCAGCTTACCATTTGCGCCGAAATCCGCACCGGCGAGGGCGGCCGCGCGCTGCAAAACTTGTTCGGCTTGCACGCGTGTTTGGACCTCGCCGCTGACGATGAGGTTTCCGCTGCCGTCCGGCTCTACGGCAACGTCTTGCGCACCGGGCGTTGCGATCTCGCGCGCGATGGAAGCGTACGAATGTTTTTGCGTGACCGCATCGACGACCGTAAAGTGGTTCGCTTTAGCCATCGGTTCGAAGCGATTGAGGAGCGTTTGAATCGCCAGGTATTCCGAACGCGAATCGACGGTTCCGCGTACGATGAGCGCGTGCTGGAAGTTCACGAGGTGAACGTTCGGATCGCTGATCGATGCTTTGACCATTGCCGCGATATCGTCCAGACCGTAGTCCGTAACGACGACCGTATAACCGATCTGCTGGCCGCCTTCCCAGATGACGACGGTCGTTCGTCCGTTGTCTTTTGCATTCACGACGACTTCGGACGTTCCGACGGGTACGACTCCCGCAATCGCGCTGTTGCCGACGGCAACGCGCGTGAGCCCCGGGGTTGAAAGCACCGTCGATTGCCCGGTTTGCAGCGTAATGACGCGCGGATCGCTCTGCGCGTTTGCCGGAATCGCGGTCGGTAATAGAAAGAGCGCCGCGGCCATAAGTGCCGAGCGCTGTCCCAGCCGCGCCAAGCGCGCGGCCACGACAGGTACGAATTCCATACGAGTGCCGTTCTCCTGGATCTGGTACATCGAACGTTCCAAGGAACGCCGACTCTATATGAATCGGAGGTTTCCTTGATCGATGTAAGCTCCGGCGTATTATGACACGCCGGTTCCCCGTTTATGCGTAAACGCGCCGTTCGCAAAGCGTGAAGATTCCAACACAGGTCATCAAAACATCCCGGCGGCCTGCTATCATACGAATGCGTCGATTGACGCAAAGGAGTTCGTTATTTCTAGAGGGCTTCGGCGTCTTTATGTAGCCGCCGGTTTCGCATTTGCAACATTGCTCGGTATGGCCGGCAACGCCGGAGCTGCGCCGTTGCTTACTGTTTCCGTTATCTCGGGTAACGCGGGTTCGGAGCAGCTTCTATTGAGTGGGACGGCTCCGGCGAATGCCACCGTTGCACTCGAGATAACCGCGATCGTATCGCACGATCTCCCAACGATTCCCGTACGTTCGATCGTCGTTGCTGCCGATCAAGCCGGTAAGTATTCCGCTCTGGTAGCGGCCGCTCCGGTGTTGGAACGCGGCGCGCAGATCACCGTGCGGGCATCACTAAACGGCGGACTCGTTCGAGCTTCGGCAACGACGACGTACGGCGCGCCCAACGCCGGAATCACCGTTCCGGGCTGGGACGGCTCGAGCTCTCAATCGCTTATTTAACAAAGAGGAAACACATCACATGAACGCCCTGACCAACCTTCTGAACGACGACAACGGCGCGACGCTCGTTGAATACGGCATCATCGTCGCCTTGATCGCAGTTGCCTCGATCGCCATCATCGGAACCCTCGGCGGCCAGATCAAAGCGAACTTCACGACGATCTCAAGCCAGCTTTAGACTCTACGACCGAATAGGTTTCGCGGCGTCTGCCACGGCCGGCGCCTCTATCCTATGAATTTCGCAATACTCGTAGCCTGCGTAGCTTGCGCCGCGGCGGTCGTTACCGACATCCGTACGCGACGCATTCCCAACGCACTCACGTTGCCGCTTATCCCGATCGCTCTGGCGTTTGCGATTCGCGGCGGCTTCGCAAGCTTCGCGCAAGCGGCGCTCATTGTAGCGGCGTTCTTGGCGCTGGGAACGGCGTTGCACCGTACCGGTTGGCTCGGCGGGGGCGACATCAAACTCGGCATCGGAATCGCCGCTCTTTTGGGCTATCCGTCGTGCGTCGCGTTCATCTTGTATTCGGGCGTTGCGGGGGGTGTACTGGCAATATCGATTGCGTTGGCCCAAGGACGTTTCGCGCTGCTGCGCGGGCAGCTTGTCTCGGCCGCGTATTCCGCGCTCGCGCGCACCAACACCGTCGCGCCGGTCGCTTCGGCGCCGGCCGACCAGCGGATTCCTTACGCAATCGCCCTTGCCGCAGGCCTTGCGGCGGCATTACTGCTTCCATACTACTTTCCGACACTGAGGTTCGCGTTGTGAAAAATCGTCGGATGCTGTTGATCTCCGCAGGCGTGCTTGCGGTCTTCGGCGTTCTCGCTTTTGTGATGTTGGCGGCGCAAAGCCGTCCCAGTGGGCCGCCGCCGCGCAACGTCATCGTTGCGGTGCGCGACATCGCTCCGAAAACTCGCCTAACGCCGGCAATGTTCGCAGTCGCGCAACGGCCCGCCGACCAAGTCGATCCTTCGGCGCTGGCGTCGGTGCAAGCCGTCGACGGGAGCGTTTCGCAGATGGAGATGGGCGAAGGAACGGTCGTAACGGCGGCACAGATCGCGCCCGTTTCATCGCTCGGACTCTCCGTTGCGCTGCGTCAAGGTATGCGCGCGATATCGATTCCCGTCGATCCGGTTAAAGGTGTCTCCGACCTGCTGCATCCGGGCGACCGTGTCGATATCATCGCGTCGCCGCCGCGTAACGGCACGTCGGCGGCGGCCTTTACGATCATGCGCAACATCGTGGTGCTTTCGGTGGGGCAGACTTTCGGGGCGACGGAAGCGACGGCACCGCCTCCGGGCAGTCCGCCGAGCACTCCGGCACCGGACGCGCGCACCGTGACGCTGGAAGTGACGCCGGTTCAAGCCGATTTGGTTACCATGGCCGACCTGAACACGACCCTGCGGCTATCGCTGCGGCCGCCGAACGAGCCCGCGCAATCGGGAATGACCGAACGCGTCGTATTCTTCGATTCGACGCCGCCGCCGCAGCAGGTGCCGTCGCAACCCGCAGCCCCGGCGCCGCGCCCGGCCGCACCCGTTGCAGCGAAGCCAAGCTTTTCCGTCCCGGTCATCAACGGGGACCAGATCGCCGGAGCTCAACGCTAGTGGACTCGCCGGTGTTCTTCATGGTCGGTTCGAAGGGCGGTGTCGGCACGACGACCCTTGCCATCGACATGGCGAAACACCTTGCATCGCGTGGAGCGACGCTGCTTGTCGACGCCGATCTTTCGGGACGGCGCAGCGAAGCCGTCATCTTTAACGCCATCCGGAAGATCGACGAAGCGCAAGGATCGCAAGACTTACCGGCGATCGAGGTTGCGAACAACCTTCGATTGCTGGAAATCGCTTCGAACGTGCATGCGGGCTTCATGGCCAAGGCGGACCGCCTCGAACGATTTATTGCCGAATCATTTGCCGGAACGCAATACACGATTGTCGATTCCGCGCAACCGTTCGCCGCAGCAGTACGCCCCTTCGCGGTGCGCGCCGCACAATTCGTTCTGATCGTCGAGCCCTCGATGCTCGGCGTGACCGGCGCTCGCGCGACACAGCTGGAACTCTCGCGTTTCGGCGTCCCCGAGAGCTATCTGTGCGCCGTAATCGGCGCGCCGCGCAACGGCAAAGCCGAAATATCGCACGGCGACATCGAAAAGGCGCTTCACATGCCGGTCGCGGGCGAGATTCCGCTCAAGAGCGATCGAAAATACGATCGCGCGGTGAGCGCGCTCGCGCAGAGCCTTACGGCGAAACGGTCGGAGGGTCTGCTAACGCTGCAGCCGTCGACGAATACGCCGCTCGGCGAACGCCGCTTGGGCAGACGCGCGCCGCAGCCCGGCGTGGTAAACGCTTCGCAACCCGCAGATTCCACCGCCGATCCGGCCGCGACATCGTCGGAGAATCGCATTGCGACGACATCGCGGTTGCGCGGGGATCTCGGCACTCGCTTGAAGTTCAAGGTCCAGCAAGAACTGGCGCGGCGCATCGATTTTGCGGCCATGACGGAATCGCTTTCGCCCGATGCGCTCAAACTTGAAGAGTTGCGCACCGAGATCGCTCAGATCGTCGCGCAGATCGTTCAAGGTGAAGAGGGAGTCGGATCGGCCGAGGAGATCGCGCAGTTCCGCCAAGAGCTGATCGACGAGGCGCTCGGCCTCGGTCCGCTCGAAAGCATTCTCGCCGACGAAGAGATCACCGAAATCATGGTCAACGGTCCGGACGACATCTACATGGAGCGCAAAGGGCAGATCGTGAAGTCCGAGCGGCAGTTCACGGATTCGCGCCAGCTTCGTCTCGTCATCGAGCGCATCATCTCGCCAATCGGACGGCATATCGATGAAGCTTCGCCGATGGTTGATGCCCGTTTGGCAGACGGTTCTCGCGTAAACGCGACGATCGAACCGCTCTCCATCGACGGACCGACGCTTACGATACGGCGCTTCGGAAAACGCACCTTCGACATACGCGATCTCACCGGCCTCAATTCGCTCACCCCGGCGATGGCCGATCTGCTTCGCGCCGCGGTCGAGGCACGGCTCAATATCGTCGTGAGCGGAGGAACGGGGTCGGGAAAAACGACGCTTCTCAACGTCCTCTCGACGTTCTGCCCCGGAAACGAACGGATCATTACGATCGAAGACGCCGCAGAGTTGCGCTTGAGCCAGGAGCACGTCGTTCGCTTGGAAACGCGGCCGCCCAACACCGAAGGACGCGGGGAGATCCGCATCCGTGAACTCGTGCGCAATTCGCTGCGCATGCGCCCCGATCGTATCATCGTCGGCGAGTGCCGCGGCGGCGAAGCGCTCGACATGCTGCAGGCAATGAACACCGGACACGACGGCTCGCTAACCACCATCCACGCGAACACGCCGCGCGATTGCGTGCGGCGCTTGGAAACGATGGTGCTGATGGCTGGATTCGATATGCCGATGCGCGCGATTCGCGAGCAGATCGCAAGTGCCGTCGACGTTATCGTGCAGACATCGCGCATGCGCGACGGTTCGCGTAAGGTTACGAGCGTCGCCGAAGTTGTCGGGATGGAAGGTGAAGTGATCACGATGCAGGAGATCATGCGCTTTCAATCGCGTGGTTTGGATAAAGAAAACAAAGTTGCCGGGTCGTTCGTGTTTTCGGGAGTCCGCCCGACGTTCTTGGAGCGATTCAAAGAGTACGGCGTCAGCTACGACATCTCGCGTTTGAACGAGATGGAACGCGAATCGGCTGCGGTGTGACGATGGCAGCCCTTGCGCCGTTTGCGCTCGTCTTCGGAATCTTCGGCGCCGCCGCCGTAGCCGTCGTTCTGTTCTGGGAGCGGTTGTCGGGACGGTTCGACGCGTTCCTGGCATCCTATACGGCCGATCTCGAGCGTGCCGCAATCATCGTCACGCCTGCGGCCATGCGCAAACGCGCTGCGGCGATCGCCGGCATCGTATTGGGCGGATGGGGCATCGCTATCGCGCTGCTGCGGCCGCCGTTCGTCAACGCGGCTTTCCTGCTGCTGTTCTTCGGCGGCGTTGCGTTTTTCGGCGTTCGTTTCTGGATCGCGCGCCGCATCAAGAAGCGACTCGCCGAGTTCGCGAATCAACTAGAGATCGTGCTGCGCTTGCTGGTAAGCGCACTTCGCGTTGGCCTGGGCCTTCGGCAAGCACTCGCGATGGTGATCGACGAGATGCCTTCGCCCGCAGGCGTAGAGTTCGGACGCGCGCTCGCTCAGACGACGATCGGCGTAACGATGGAAGATGCGCTCGATCAGCTTGCGCAACGCATGCCGAGCGCGGAGATGACGATGCTCACCAAGTCGATTCGCATCCAAAGCCGGACCGGCGGTAACCTCGCGAAGATTTTGCTCAATTTGGCGGAGATGATCAAAGCGCGGCGCCGGATCGACCGCCGCATTAAATCGCTGACGGCCGAATCCGTTTCAACGAAATACGTCATCACCGCTTTGCCCGTCTCGGTGACGCTCTTCATCTTGGCGTTCGAACCGGATCTACGTTCGGGGCTGCTCGATACGTTCTTAGGGCACGTCGTGCTCGGCGTTGCCTGTACGCTGCTTTTGAGCGGATGGTTTTTGTTCGACCATCTCAGCAAGTTGGACGTGTAATGGTATTCGGTATTGCGCTCGTCCTTGTTTTTGCCGCCCTCGTCGTCGCACTGCTCGTTCTGCGTTCCGGCGGT
Source organism: Vulcanimicrobiota bacterium (assembly GCA_030854045.1). GTDB lineage: Bacteria > Vulcanimicrobiota > Vulcanimicrobiia > Vulcanimicrobiales > Vulcanimicrobiaceae > JALYTY01. Next base: position 9,055 of record JALYTY010000073.1, read on the forward strand.
CCATCGATGGGCGATCGCTTGGCGGCGCTGGAAGAATCGCACGGGATCGAGCGCGAACAGGGAGCGCTTACCAAATTTGTCGGCGATCAGCAGCAGAAATTGCTCAGCAGCCGTTTCGTCGAGGCCGGCTGGGATGCCATGACGCCCGCGAAGTTCATTCTTTCTTCACTCGGCGGGGCGGTCGCGGGCTTCGTCGTTGCGACTTTTTTCGTGTTATTGCTGCACGGCGGCCTGATGCTTCAAATCGGTATCGGCTTCGTATTCTCATTCGGCGGTTTTTATTTTCCGACGGGGCGTTTGGAAGGTGCTATTAAGGCGCGCAAACTGGCCATCGCGCGATCGATGCCGGATTTTCTCGATCTCGTATCGTCGACGATCGAAGCGGGAATCGCGCTCAACGGCGCGATTGCGGTGGCTGCCGACGGTATGACGGGAGCACTCGCCGACGAACTGCGAAAGATATTGCAAGATATCCGATTGGGGCGTTCGCGCTCCGATGCGTTGATGGCCGCATCGTCGCGGGTGAAGCAGCCCAACTTCGGCTCGACGATTACGGCAATCGTTCAAGCTGACCGTCTGGGCGGCGACATCGCGAACGTTTTGGAGCAGTTGGCGATGGACGCACGCGATTACCGGCTGATGCGCGCGGAAGAGCTGGCAAATGCGCTCCCGAACAAACTGGTATTTCCGATGGCGCTTTTCATGCTGCCGTCGCTCTTCGTCGTAATTTTCGGCGCGCTTGTCGCGCACATGACGGCGCCGCATTAAATGCTGCTCGCACTGATCGCACTGGTGCTCTTCGGGTGCGCCGCTTTAGTGGGAATTGTAACCGCCGCGCTGATGACACGCGAAGTCGAATTACTCCCCGATAGTCCGGCGCCTCGCCCCGTTCATCCCCTTTGGCCGCTTGCAGCAATGCTCGGTTTAGCGATCGTTCTTTGCCTGCGCCATGCGACCGCTGCGCAACTGGGTTTTGTCGCGCTGGCCGGGATCCCGCTCGTCGCGGCATGGTATTCGGATGCGAAGACGGGGTTGATTCCGGATTGGTTCACGCTCGCGCCGCTCGCGGTCGTCGCCGGGTATGTCGTGATGTCGCATCACTGGTTCAGCGCGTACTCGGCATGCGTCATTTTTATTCCCTTTGCGATTACCGCGCTGCTCTCGCGCGGCGTTGGAATGGGATGGGGCGATGTCAAGCTGGCTACCTTTTGCGGGACGATGATCGGCGTGATGGCGGCGCTACCGGCCTTCTCTGCGGCTTGCCTTGCGGCAACCGCCGTATCGTACGCACGCGATCGCGGAAAGCGGCCCGTCGCCTTCGGCCCGTATATCGTCGGGTCCACGTTCGTCGCGCTCGCCTTCGTCGTCTGATTTTAGTGGCGTTTGAAGCACTAGCTCTTCGCTACGCGCGTGCACCGTGGGCGAGAGCGATCGGATTGCTCGGACGCCGTTCGTACCCGCACGGCACCGCGCTGGTTTTCGAAGGATGCCACAGCATTCACACCTGGTTTATGGCGATGGCGATCGACGTCGTGTTTATCGACGACGAATGGCGAGTGCTCGCGATCCACGAGCGGCTGCCGCCGTGGCGCGTCGTGTGTGAACCGCGCGCGGCGGTGACGCTCGAACTTGCCGCGGGAGAAGCCGCCAAAGCCGGGCTGCTCGACGGCGATATCGTTACGCGCTGCGAAGCGAACGGACGTGGCACAACGCGGCGTTTAGCTCCCGCGCGATCTCATCGTAGAGCGCGCACGGAGCGTCAACGATGAAGTCCCCACGTTCGAGCGCGGTAAGTTCCCGAAGGTGCACGCGCGCTTGCTGCACGTCCCCTTGCTCCTGCGCGAGCCGAACCGCCGCCGCATGCGCTCGAAACCGCGCAAGATCGCTGATGACGCGCTCCGAAGGCACGCGGATGTGGACGTCGGTAACGAAGTACAACGTCGCTCGCGAATGTCCGACGGCCGCTCGAAATGCATGCCGGATATTGCTGCACGTCGTGCGCAACGCTGCGATTGCGGCCTGATGTTCGCGATCGGGCCAGAAGACGTCGATTAGCTCCTGTCTTGTGGCCGTGCCGCCTGGTTTGAGCAGAAGATATTTGAATACGCGCGCGTCTTTTCGCCGCACCCATTCGATGTCGCGGCCGCCCACCGAAAGCCGAAACTCTCCGAGCACGGTCGCGACCAACGGCAATGCATCGACTTTGGAGCTTTGCGCAATGTTCGCCGAACTTGGAGCGAAGACGTCGAGCAGCACGCGATAGACATCGTGGCGCTCGTTGCGCCGCCGTACGAAAAGGCCGGCGCGTTCGAGCGCCTCCCACTCACCGACCGAACAAAGAATTGAATCGGAGAGCAGTAAACGACGCAGCAGATCGCCTCGTTCGCTTCTCGCCGCTTCTTCCAGCACGAAAGCGCGGAACGATTCGGCATGTTGCTCGCACCACGTTTCGTACATCGTCTGCGCCGAAGCGCCGTGGAGCGACGCCGTTCGGACGCCGAGGCTCACGACGATCGGCCAGCCTTCGGTCGATTGCACGGCCTTCTCTATGTCGGCGGCGGAGTAGGGCACGCCGTGAAGATCGCAGAGCTGAGCCGTCTCAGCGGCCGTAAAGGCTAGGTCGTCGGCGCTGAGATAGACGAAAGCGCCCGAAATTAGGGCGCGCGCCCCGGCGACGACTGCTCGCGACCGGCAGCAGACGATCGCGCTCAAGTGGTCGGGCATGTGCTCGATCAGCGCGAACATGACTTCGGAGGCTTGCGCATCGGTGAAGTCTGCGTTGTCGAAGACCACGATCTGGGGTGGCACGTTCGCTAGCGCATCGATGAAGCCGTCGAGATCGTCGATCGGCAGGTCGACGCGCAAAGCGGCGCGGACGCGCCGCAGGATCGTTAGGCCGTCGTCGGCCGAGTCGAACGCTACGTAGGTGTGGTTTGCGGTCGCGTGGATCAAATAGTGCCGGACGAGCGTCGTCTTGCCGAATCCGGGCGGCGCGATGATGAGGCGTGTCGACGTATCTTCGTGCCGTGCAAGCGCTGCGAGCAGGCGCGGACGCACGAGAGTATTCGGAGGAAGCTTCGGCAGCCTCCGCAAGCCCAGCGCACGGGTGAGAATCCTGTTCTCGTTCAAGTAAACGCCCTTCGGAACGGTTCTCCTTATGTATTCGGCGGTTAGCTTACGAAGTAAGAGTTCTCCAGATCTGCTTGGGCGACGGGGAACGTCCGTAGAGCAGCATGCCGACGCGGTAGAGCTTCGCGCTGCCGTAGGCGATCGCGGCCAGGGCGATCGCGTTGACGATGAAGGCAAGCGCGATCTGCCAGCCCGGAACGTTCGACACGGCGATCCTCGCAAAAAGGACGAAAGGCGAGACGACCGGGATGAAACTGCACGCAACTGCCCACGTCGCATTGGGCACATCGATCGCGGTTATCGCCGCCAAGAGCGCGAAAATTACGGGGATTACGAGCGGCCCGCTCAAGCTTCCGAGGTCTTCGGTGCGGTTGATCATGGAGGCCATTCCGGCGAAGATGGTCGAGAGCTGAAGCAAAGCGAGCAAGAACAAACCGAAGAAGATAACGACGGTTCCCGGAGTGATGATGTTGCCGGTAAAAAGCGCCGAAGCGCTCGCGACGCCAACCCCGCTCGAGCTCGCCCCCGATCCGGCGAAAAACGTGCCGATCACGATCCAGATGACGAGCTGGATCAGCGCCAGGGCGGCGGAGGCAAGAATCTTTCCGGCCAGCAGCGCGACGGGATCCACGGTCGCCACGAGCAGCTCGGCGATGCGACTCGTCTTTTCTTCGGCGACGGACGACATGACGAGTTGGCTGTTCATCAAGACGACGAGATAGAGGACGAAGATTAGCGTGAAGACGAGCGCGTGCGCTTCCGTGGCCGCATCCCGCGATCCGAACGTGGACCCCACGGCGCGAACGTGCATCGGAAATGCCAGCGCTCCATCGATGCGCTGCGCCGGCAGCCCGGTGAGCGCCGCGATGCTCATCGGCATAAGATCGCGCCGCAGGCGGCTTTCCGATATTTCCGCGGGATCGCGCGCGTAAACCGTGACGTCGAGCGCCCCTGCGGAACGCACGAGCACGACTTCCGCTGCGTACTTTTGGGCTTCGAGGCCTTTGACGTCGGGACGTATGTCGGTGACGCTGCCGGCAATCGTATAATCATTTTTCAGCAGCGCCGCCGCGCGAGCGGTTAGCGCGGGTTCGCCGGCCAGAATGATGCGATGCGTTTGCGTCTGCGTCAAGCTGTCCATCCAGCCCGGCAGCCGCGCCATGATCACAAGGAACGCAACACCGATAAAGAGACCGATCAGGAATGGACGAGATTTGATGCGACGCGCGAACTCCGCCGCAAAAACCGTCTGTATGTCGTTCACTGCGGTGCTCCTACGGCGTGCAGGTAAAGTTCGTTCAGCGACGGCTCCATCGCTTCGAATTTTGTAATAGCGGAAGTCGCGACGAGTTCGCGCAGTAATGCCGCGAAGTCGACCGACGCCGGCATGCGGTAGTCGACCTCGCCGTTAGCATCGCCCGATCGCTGCGCACCTTGGATACGTTCCAAGATTGCGGCGACCGCCGGCGAGGCGGGCGCGACGCGAACCACCCGCGTCGGCCAGCGAGCGCGGAGGTCGGCGAGCGTGCCGTTGATGCGATTTTCTCCGTCCGCTATGATGGCAAAGCTCGTACACAGCTCTTCTAACTGCCACATTTGGTGACTGGAAAGAATCAGCGCGGTGCCGCCGGCTTTGAGATCGTTCAAGAGCGCGAGCAGCACTTCGGCATTGACCGGATCCAAGCCGGAAAACGGCTCGTCGAGAACCAGCAATTCGGGCTCGTGCACCGCGGCGCAGGCCACCTGCACTTTTTGCTGGTTGCCTTTGGAAAGCTCCGCGCACGGACGCTTCGCTACCGCATCGAGTCCGAGACGTGAGATCCATCGCTCCACGCGCGGCTCGAGCGCCGGGCTTCGCAAGCCATGGAGTCGCGCAAAGTACGCGATCTGCTCGCGGACTTTCATTTTACCGTAGATGCCGCGCTCTTCCGGCAGATAGCCGAAATTGCGCCTGCTGTCGCGGCGCACCGCAGCGCCGTTCCATCGCACGCTTCCCGCATCGGGGGTAAGAATGCCCAGGATCATGCGCATCGTGGTCGTCTTACCGGCGCCGTTGGGTCCAATGAGGCCGAACGTCGTTCCCGGGGATACGGTTAAACTGACATCTCGTACGGCGCAAACCGAACCGAACTCTTTGGCGACGTGATTCACTTCGAGCATGGAGCGCTCTTCAATGCAGGGCTGCGAGCGTCATGCGCCCGAAAACGATACTGTAACTCTACGTTGTGCTTTTTAACGCTACGCACCACTTTGAAGCCGGAGGTTTACTTATGGACCGGAATGCTTCGGGCACCGCTCTCGCAAGCGCGATGGCGGGCGGATTTATGCTCACGTTCTTCATCGTCCTCGTTGCGATTACCGTATTGTTCGTATGGCTCTTTTGGCGCGTGTTTACCAGAGCCGGCTACAACGGCGCGCTCGGGCTGCTTTGCCTCATTCCTTCGGTCGGGGTAGTAGTCTGTATGATCATTCTCGCGTTCGGAACCTGGCCGAACGAACGAGTTTCCGTGATGGCGGGGTCGGGACCGCCTTTAAACCCTACAGGCTCTAACCTGCTGTAATTTCGGCGACCCAGCGCTCCACGCCATCGGCTTGCGAAGGCAGAATGGCGGAAAGATTCTCGTGGCCCGATGCCGTTACGGCGATGTCGTCCTCGATGCGAACGCCGATGCCGCGAAAACGGTCCGGAACCGTCGCATCGTCGGGCTGAAAATATAGTCCCGGTTCTACGGTGAGAACCATTCCTTCGCACAACGTGCCGTAGCGATACGATTGCGCTCTTGCGCGCGCGCAATCGTGCACGTCGATGCCGAGCATGTGGCTTACGTTGTGCAGCGTGTAGCGGCGGTAGTATTGATTTTCCGGATCGAGCGCCTCGTCGAGCGACGCGCGGAGGATGCGCAGATCGATTAGTCCCTGCGTTAGAACGTTCATCGCACGGCGGTTCGGCTCGAGGAAATCTGCGCCGGGGATTACGGCTTCGATCGCGACCCGCTGGGCCTCCCAGACGAGATCGTATACGGCACGCTGTTCGGCCGTAAACCGCCCCGAAGTCGGAAGCGTGCGCGTGATGTCTGCGGTGTAGAGAGAGTTGCGCTCGACGCCTGCATCGAGCAGCAGCAGCGCGTTTCGCGCAATCGCGCCGTCGTTACGAGTCCAATGCAGCGTGCAGGCATGAACGCCCGACGCGGCGATCGTCAGATAGCCGACATCGTTGCCTTCGATGCGCGATCGGCGCCAAAATGCGGCTTCGATCTCCCGCTCGCTGGTTGCCGATGGAAAGAGCGCGATAACGTCTTCGAAGCCGCGTTTTGTGATTTCGCAGGCTTTACGCAATTCCCCAATTTCGTAATCGTCCTTAACCAGTCGCATTTGCGCAAGATGCGCGCTTAATTCGTCGGAGACGGCGTTCTGCGGAAAGAATGCGTCGATCGCGTGGTTCTCTCCGCGGACGAGCCGCAACGGATGGTTTGAAGCGCGCAGATCTCCCAGATATGCGAACGTATCGTCCAGCGCAAGCACCCGATCGGCGCCGTAATACGAGCGGCTTTCGTCGATGCCGCGGTGGCGGCCGACCCAAAGTTCGCCGTGCACCCGGTCGGTAAAAAATTCTTTGCGCCCGCGGTTGTGCGGAGAAACAAAGAGTATCGAACGATGAGAAGCGCCGTCCGGCTCCATGACCAGCAATTCACCCGGCTCGCCGTCGCCGAGAAGATATGCGAAGTCGCTCGAAGGCCTAAAGCGAAAGGCCGTGTCGTTGGCGCGAGTGCGTTCTTCGCCGGCCGGTACGATTAGGTATTCTCCGGGAAACGAACGCGAGAGTTCGTCGCGCCTGGAGCGAAGCCGCGCGGCCTGCGAATGCGGATTTGCAGTGCTGCGAACCTCGATCCAGTCCCGCGACATGAAATCGATAAGGTTCTGCGGCGTGTCGCTATCGTGACTCGCTGCATTTCGAGCGCCTGCCGGCTCAACAACGTGTTCTTCCATACGCTCGCCTTCGGTACCGGTCGCCGGAGAACCCGGTTGAGAACGTTGCGTACCTGCTCGGAGATAGGCAAAGAAGAAGCGGGCCGTTCTCGAAGGTCCTAGGGAATTACGTCGCTTCGGAGGGTTCGCCGGTGTTCAAAGGATTTGGAAAGTTCATCATGCGGGGGAACGTCGTCGATCTTGCCGTTGCCGTGGTCATAGGCACCGCGTTCGGAGCGGTCGTTACGTCGCTCGTGAAAGATTTGCTCACGCCCATCGTTGCGGCGATCGGCGGAAAGCCCGACTTCTCTACGACCGCGTTCTTTATCAACGGCAGCCGTTTCGGCATCGGAAATTTCATCAACGCCGCGATCACGTTCGTGCTGGTCGCAGCCGCAGTCTATTTTTTCGTGATCGTTCCGATCAACATCGTGCGAGAACGGCTTCATCCCGGTTCCACCTTGGGCCCGAAAGAATGTCCCGAGTGTTTGAGCGAAATCCCGCGCCTGGCGCGCCGCTGTAAGTTCTGCTCGGCAGCATTAGGCGACGGCAGCGCAACGGTTTCCTAAGACCCAGAGCTATCACGACCCGGTACTACAGCTCCAGCACTTCACGCAGGTCATCTTCGATCGCGCGGAGCTCCGCTCAACGGAATCCCGTGACGGTCGCGTTTTCGAAGATCGTTCGTGATAAATCGTCGCCGAACATCGAATAGGGGTGAACGGGATCGGTCGCGCTCGCGTCGTCGAGCCGCCGCATCTGCTCGGAATTCAGCGCAACGTCGAGCGAGGCGAGATTTTCGCTCAACTGCTCGACGGTTCGGGCGCCGAGGATCGGAGAGGTTATGCCGGGTTTCTCCCGGGTCCAAGCAAGAGCGGTCTGCGCCGGGGACCGGCCGAGCTCCGCCGCGATCGTGCGCACTGCATCGAGCGTCTTCCAATTGCGATCGGTGAACGTATTGAAGAGTGGGCTCGCGGTAAGCCGATCGAGCCTGCCGCCCCCCGACGTGCCTTTTGCATTGCCGTTACGCGAATATTTGCCCGCAAGAAATCCCGAGGCGAGAGGGCTCCATGGCGTAATGCCGAGCCCGAGTTCGCGCGCGGCCGGAACGTGCTCGCGCTCGATCGTGCGTTCCGTAAGCGAATACTCGAGCTGCAGCGCAATCGGTACTGGACCACCGTGCATCTGCGCTAGCGTAACGGCGCGCGCGGCGTACCACGCCGGCACGTCGGAAAAGCCGAAATAGCGGATTCTTCCGGCGTGAACCAGGTCGCCGAGCGATTGCACGACTTCCTCAACCGGCGTCAGGCGGTCCCAGACATGCATCCAATAGAGATCGACGTAATCGGTGCGAAGACGGCGCAACGACGACTCAAGCGCGCGATAAAGGTTCTTGCGGCCGTTACCGCCCGCGAGCGCGTTTCCGTCATCGCTTCCGTTGAACGAATACTTCGTAGCTAGAACGAGCCGGTCGCGCAGCGCGCTCTCGCCGATAAAGCCGCCCAACAGCTCTTCGCTGCGGCCGTCGGCGTAGACATCAGCCGTATCGATGAAGTTTCCGCCGCCCTCGACGTATCGATCGAAAATTGCTTTGGAATCTGCCGCATCGGCACCCCACTCATGGTTGCCGAAGGTCATGGTTCCGAGTGCGAGCGGACTCACGAGAAGGCCAGAGCGGCCGACCGTCCGCAGATCGTTGAGCATCATGCCGCTCTCAACCGCGTCGCATCGTTGCGCGGATGCGCTGCGCACCCAAGCATGGCGGTCCATTAGATCTCGATATCGAGTCCTAAATCGAGGGCCGGGGCGCTGTGCGTAAGCCAGCCGGCTGAAATGAGATCCACGCCCGTTTGCGCGACGGCGCGAATCGTTTCCGGCCGGATACCGCCGCTGGCCTCCGTTAGGATCGCGCCGTCGACGATGCGAACCGCTTCCGCCAGGACTACCGGCGTCATGTTATCCAAAAGCACCGCGTCGATCGGCTGCGTCAGCGCTTCGCGCAGTTGTGTAATCGTGTCGACTTCTACTTCGATTTTGACCATGTGTCCGGCTTGCGCGCGCGCCCGTCGCACGGCTTCTTCGATCGAACCCGCTAGCGCAAGGTGATTGTCTTTTATCAAAATTGCATCGTCGAGCCCGAAGCGGTGATTGCTTCCGCCGCCGCATCGAACCGCGTACTTTTCGAGCGCGCGCAATCCCGGCGTCGTCTTACGCGTATCGACGAGCCTGGCTTTCGTTCCGGCAATTAAATCGACGAGTTTGCGCGTGGCGGTCGCGATACCGCAAAGGCGGCAAAGTAAATTGAGCATCGTGCGTTCGCCGGTGAGAAGCGTCCGAGCCCGGCCGGAAATCTGTGCGACGATGCTGCCGCGCGTAACGCGTTCGCCGTCGGCGATACGAACGTCGCAGACGGTTTGCGCCGCATCCAGCAACTCAAAGACAAGCATCGCTGCATCGATGCCGGCAACGACGCCGTCTTCGCGCGATACGACGTTCCCGCGCGCGCGTCGATCCGCGTCGACGATTGCATCGGTCGTAACGTCCGAACCATGCGCGATATCTTCGAGCAGAGCCGTTCGTACGAGTGGCTCGATTAGCAATCGCGCCGGTTTTGGAATGTTAGGAATTTGCCGCGCTCCGTTCGTTCGGCGCGCCGTCGAAATGAGTGAACGAGCGTTTTGCGAGGCGTTCGTCCGGCAGCGGGTAGTCGGTACGGTAATGACTGCCGCGGCTCTCGTAGCGCGCGGCGGCCGCCTCCGCAACGAGTTGAGCGACGACGAGTAGATT
>JALYTY010000013.1 GCA_030854045.1 Vulcanimicrobiota bacterium
GCATGCAACACGCCGGTCTCCGACGGCATGGTGGTTCATACGCAAAACGCCAAAGTGGAGGCGGGACGCGGAATGATTCTCGAACTGCTTTTGGTGAATCATCCGTTGGACTGCCCGATCTGCGATAAGGGCGGCGAATGCGATTTGCAAGATTATGCGATGGCGTATGCGCGCGGATCGTCCGATGTTGCGGACCCGAAATTGAGCAAACCCAAGGGCGTCGATCTCGGTCCGACGATCGTCTTGGACGAAGAGCGATGCATCGTCTGTCAGCGGTGCGTGCGCTTCGATGACATCATCGCAAAGCAGAGCCAGCTCGTCGTAAAAGATCGCGGCGCTCACGACATCATCGCGACCTCCAGCGGCGACGAATACCGGCATAACTTTACCGGGAACGTGACCGAACTGTGCCCGGTCGGCGCGTTAACCTCCAAAACGTACCGCTTTAAATCGCGGCCGTGGGACCTCGCTCGCACGCAAACCAGCTGCACGCAATGTTCGGTGGGCTGTCAGCAATTTTCCGACGTGCGCTTCGGCAATGTCCTGCGCACGATGTCGGTGGAGAGCGACGATGCGATCTCCGACGGATGGCTCTGCGATCGCGGCCGGTACAACATCGGTTTCTACGCATCCAACGAGCGCATCACGCAGCCATTGTACAAGCGCGACGGCGGCTTCGTGCAGATCGGCTGGGACGATGCCTTTGCGCTGTGGGTCACCGCGCTCAAAGCGGCGATTGCGGAGAACGCCGCAAGCGTGGGAACGATCGGCGGAGGGCGGTTGCTCAACGAAGAGGCGTTCCTCATGCAGCATATTTTCCGCCGCCTCGGCGTGGAGAACGTCGACTGGCGCGCAGGTTCGCAAGCGCAGGCGACGCCGGGAGAGCGTAGCGGTTCGTTCGTGGAACTGGAGCGCGCCGGAGCGATCGTCATCGTGGGAGAGTCGCCGGAAGAACGAGCGCCGGTGATGTGGCTGCGAATCCTCAAGGCAGTCGCGCAGCACAACGCAACGTTGATTCGCGTCGCTTCATCGGAGCCCGCTCCGAACGTTCCGCACATCGACGTCGCGGACACCGCGCACGCCATGCAAGCCGTTCCGCCGAACGCGCAGGTTGCGCTCGTTTGGGACGGTGTCGATTTAGCCAAAGGTGTGGACCTGCGTTCGGCGGCAAGCGGCAACGTGTTGACGTACATTACGGGCGAGGCGCCCAACGCGCGCGGCGCCGAGGCGATGGGCGCATTGCCGGCGCACGGTTTTCTAAGCGGACCGGCCATGCTCGAACGCGCGAGTGAAGGAGCGATGCGCGTCCTCTCGCTCTTCGGCGTCAATCCCGTTCGCAACGCGCCCGACCGTGAAACGGCACGACGAGCGCTCGAACGCACACCGTTCAGCGTCGTCGCCGACCTCTTTATGACGGAGACCGCAGCGCTCGCTACGCTGGTTTTGCCGGCGAAGGGCGCTTTCGAAAAGTCGGGCACCATCGTAAATGCGGCCGGCGACCTGCTGCCGGTAAATCGATCGCTCGAAGCGCCCGCCGGCGTCCTCTCCGACCTCGAAATGCTAGTAGGGTTGGCGCAACAGTTCGACATCGAGCTTCCCTCGCTTGAAGAGTTGGAAGCCTACGTCGTTACGGCAGCCGCGCAGAGACCGGCCTTTACCTTCGGCGATGCGCGCTTCGCGTTTGGAACCGCCGCGCAAAGCCCCTCGCAGATCGCGCGGCCGATCTGGGACGGCGGAGGAACCAGCGCCCACGACGATCGTGTCGCAGCACTGCGTCCTGCCGGTGCCGTTGAAGTCTTGGTGACTGCGTGATGCAAGGCGTTGCCGATACGATCAATGCCGCGCCGTTGTGGCTTGTCGTTTTGGTGAAGTCCGCCATCCTGCTGCTCATCGTCGTAACGACCTTTGCATATGCGATGCTCGCAGAACGTAAAGTGCTCGGCTGGATGCAGTTGCGGCCCGGTCCTAATCGCGTCGGTCCGTGGGGATTGATGCAGCCGGCAGCGGATGCGGCGAAGTTGATTCTCAAGGAAGACCTCACGCCGAAAACCGCGGATCCCCTCATCTATCGGCTTGCGCCGTTTATCTCGCTGCTAACCGCCTTTGCGGTCTACGCGATCATTCCATTCGGATCGAGTTCCTCGGGCGGGACGTGGGCGATCGGTAACGTTAATGCGGGCGTCCTCTTTCTGCTTTCCATCACGTCGATCGGCGTGTACGGCATCACGCTCGGCGGTTGGGCCTCCGGTTCGAAATACCCGTTGCTCGGAAGCATCCGCGCGACCGCGCAGATGATCAGTTACGAACTCGGGATGTCGCTTTCGTTTGTCGGCGTGCTGATTTTGGCGGGGACGACGTCGCTCGACGGGATCGTGAACGCGCAGGCGCGCCTTTGGTTCATCGTGCCGCAATTTTTCGGTTTTCTGATCTACATCATCACTGCGATTGCGGAGACCAACCGCACGCCGTTCGATCTCGTCGAAGCGGAGACCGAACTCGTCGCGGGATTCCATACCGAATATTCCGGGCTACGTTTCGGCTTGTTCTTTATCGCGGAATACGTCAACATGCTGACCGTTTCGTGCATCGCATCGCTGCTTTTCCTGGGCGGCTGGAACCCGCTCTTCGGCTTAGCCGCGGTACCCGGCGTCATTTGGTTCGTGCTTAAAGTCGCGTTCTTTTTGTTCTTCTACATGTGGCTTCGCGCGACGTTGCCGCGCATACGGTACGATCGCTTGATGGCGTTCGGCTGGAAGATTCTGTTGCCGTTTGCAACGCTCAATCTCGTCGTGACGGCGATCGTCGTCGCCATCAAGGGTTAAGACATGCGCAAGCAATTGTATAACGTCCCTGCGATCCTCAAAGGACTGTCGATCACCTTTGGATTTATGTTCGCAAAACGTCCGACAATCGAATATCCGTCGGTCAAAAAGCAGCACGCTCCGCGATTCCACGGGTTGCACGAACTGCGCCGCTACGAAGACGGAAAAGAACGCTGCATCGGCTGCGAGTTGTGCTCGATTGCCTGTCCTGCGAACGCCATTACCGTCATCGGGGCGGAAAATTCGCCGGAAAACCGTACGTCGCCCGGCGAACGCCACGCCGCGCGGTACGAGATCGACGAGCTGCGCTGCATCTTTTGCGGTCTCTGCGAAGAAGCGTGCCCGACCGATGCGATCGTGCTGACGCCCCGCTTCGAGATGGCCGATTACCGTCGGGGTTCGTTCATTTACTCAAAAGACCGGTTGCTGGTCCCCCCCGAAGCCGGCGTGGGAAGCGCTCCGGACGAGCGGCCCAACGGAATTCCCTCGGACCTCGGTCTGGTTGCGGAGATAAAATCTACCGTCGATGTGGCGCAGGGATATAGCGCAACCAATCGCGGCGAGATTCTCAAAACGCAGCGCCGGGGACTTGCAGGCTGATGCCGGCGTTTTGGCTGCTCGCAATAGTGATGCTTGCCTCCGCAGTATGGTGCGTATCGGCAAAGAAGCCGGTTTATAGCGTCGTTGCTTTGCTCGCGCATTTCGCCGCGCTCGCTGCGATGTACCTGACCCTCAACGGCGAGTTTCTCGCCGTAATGCAGGTCATCGTCTATTCCGGCGGCATCATGATTCTTTTCGTGTTCGTAATCGCGCTGCTTTCGAGCGGCGTCGCACCGTTCTCAGTCGGGCAGAATCGTTTGCCGCGGATCGGAGCGCCGGCGATCGTCGTTGCATTGATCGCTTTGGGCGCGTCGATCTACGCACTTGCGCACGCCGCGGTCGTTACGCCGGCCCACTCCGGCAGCGGATCGAGCTTCGGACCGGTCGGTGAAGCGGGAGTCTTCGGTTCGGTCGCTGATTTTGGTCGCTCCCTCTTCACGATGAATCTCTTGCCGTTTGAAATCACCGCGCTTATTTTAATGGTCGCCGTCATCGGAGTGATCTTGCTCGCCGGCGATCAAAGCGCTTCGGCACCCTCGCGCAAGCATGCCGCGGAAGTGCGGCGCGAGATGCGCGAGGCGATTCTGCGAGGTGGAGACCGATGAACGCAATGGCGGTTCCGCTTACAAACTACATTACGCTCGCGACGGTTATCTTCTTTATCGGCGTTGCGGGCGTGGTCGTTCGCCGCAATCCGCTCATCATGCTGATGTCGATCGAGCTGATGTTCAATGCGGCAAACCTTCTCTTCATGGCGTTTGCGCGCGCGTGGCTCCAAAATTCCGGACAGATTTTCGCCTTCTTAGTGATCACCGTGGCGGCGGCCGAGGCCGCAATCGCGCTCGCGATCGTAGTCACCGTCTTTCGAACCGCCAAGACCGTCGACGTGGACGACGTCGCGATGATGAAAGGGTAGCGCCATGATGCATCACGTGATGGGCGTTACCGGATCGTATCCCTATCTGGTTGCGCTATGGCTTCTGCCGCTCGCGGGCGCAATCGTAAACTGGGCGTTTGGTCCCCGGCTCAAAAGCATGGCTGGCCCGCTTGGCTCCGCTGTAATCGTAGGCTCGTTCATCGCGACATTGCTTTCCTGGGGTTCGGCGACACAAAGCGCGGGCGCTGCGCTCGGCGCGCATCAAGCGCTCTTCCGTTGGATTCCCGGTTTCGATTTCGGTTTGCTGCTCGATCCGCTTTCGTTATTGTGGGCTTTAATCATAACCGGCGTCGGCTTCCTGATTCACGTGTATTCCATCGGATACATGGACCGCGATAGCGCCTTCGCGCGATACTTCGCCTATCTCAATTTCTTCGTCTTTGCGATGCTGACGCTCGTGCTCTCCGATAATTTCATTGGGTTGCTGGTCGGTTGGGGACTGGTCGGTCTGGCGTCGTATTTTTTGATCGGATTCTGGTTCTTCAAACCTTCCGCCGTTGCGGCGGCGCGCAAAGCGTTTGTGATCAACGTCGCGGGCGATGTCAGCATCATGTTTGCGATCTTTCTCATCGTCGCGTCCGTTCACTCAATTGCGTTTGGGGATGCCTTTGCTTTTGCGGGTTCGTTCCCATCCGGCATGCTCTTTGCGATCTGTATCTGTCTTTTTATCGGCGCGGCGGCAAAATCCGCGCAAATTCCGCTCCACACGTGGCTTCCCGATGCGATGGAGGGTCCAACTCCCGTCTCGGCGCTGATTCACGCTGCGACCATGGTTACCGCGGGCGTGTATCTTATTGCCAGATGCGCGCCGCTCTGGAGCCAGAATCTCAACGCACAGGAACTGGTTGGAACGATCGGCGGGCTTACTGCCCTGGTCGGCGCTATTCTCGGCACGGCACAGTGGGACATCAAACGGATCCTCGCCTATTCCACGATGTCGCAGATCGGTTACATGATCATGGGCGTCGGCATCGGCGCGTACGAAGGCGGGGTCGCGCATTTTTTCACCCACGCGTTTTTCAAGGCGCAACTCTTCTTAGGTTCGGGAATCATCATACACGCGCTTGCCAACGAGCAGGACGTTCGCCGCATGGGGGGCTTACGCAAACAGATGCCGTTCGCATTCGTCGCGATGCTTACCGGCGTTCTCTCAATCAGCGGCATTCCCGGATTTTCCGGGTTCTTCAGTAAAGACCAAGTGATCTTCGGGACGCTGCAGCACGGACATCCGTGGCTCTTCGCGGTCGGCATCGCGACCGCAGGCATCACGGCGTATTACATGTTCAGGCTCCTCTTCGTAACGTTTTTTGGATCGTACCGCGGCAACATCGATCCCTCGACCCTGGGCATTCGCCATCCCGAACTCGCCGGTCAGCCTGCGGTCTCGCACGAAGAAGAAGATCCGCACGGGCATGCGCACGCCCATGCCCCCGCATTTTTAATGAACGTACCGGTTGGAATTTTAATCGTGCCGACCGTGCTGATCGGATGGTTGATGTTCGGCGGAGAAAACTCGCCTTGGGCGCATTTTTTCGCCGCACAATTTCCCGCCGAAAATTTGACCGCGCCGGCTCTGAGCGAAGGGCTTACCGGGATCGTCACCTTCGCCGTCGTGCTTGCCGGCATCGGCGTCGCATGGTGGCGGTACGGCTCGGCAAACGCAACGGAGAACGCCGTCGTACGCTTGCGCGACGAATCGATTCATATGTCGCCGGTTCTGGTTAACGCGTTCTATTTCGATGCCGCGCTCGACGCGATATTCATGCGCAGTTCTCACGTGGTCGGCACGGTTTTCGGACGCGTGCTCGATCCGAAGATCATCGATGGTGCGGTTCGTGAAACGGTGCTGTGCGCGCAGTGGCTCGGTTCGCTGATGCGGTCGTTCCAAACGGGTCTCTTGCGAGCCTATGCATTCATTCTGCTCTTCGGCGCGGCATGTTTTGCCATTTACTATGCCGCGGTTGCCGGGGGGCTGCGATAGTGATCGCTCTCGCGCTCATCGCGCTGCCGCTGATTGCCGGTTTCGTTCTCTTAGCGGTCCGCGACCCGCAGGGACGTACGAGCAAGATCGTCGGCACGGCGGTCGCCGCACTCACGTTCGTACTCGCCGCCGCCGCGCCGCATGCGGAGTTTAGCGTGCGCTGGCTTTCGCGTCCGTTTATCGCCGCGTTTCACTTCGGCGCGACGCCGCTCTCAATATGGCTCGTGCTGCTGCTGGCGCTTTGCACCGCCTGCGCCGTTCTTTCTGCAAACGTCCCTCGTCAGCGCAACTTTATCGCGCAGATGCTGCTGCTCGAGGGTACGATGATGGGCGTATTTCTGGCGCGCGACCTGCTCGCCTTCGCGCTCTTTTGGGACCTGATGCTGCTTCCGGTCTTCTTCGTATTGATGAACTGGGGCGAGCACACCGCGACGGCGTGGCGTTACTTCATCTACAACTTTGCAGGCGGTCTCGCTCTGCTCCTTGCAACGGCAGCATTCGGCGTGCTTTACGGATCGACCGACGTCATCGGACGCGCAGACGTGCACATCGCAGGAACGTGGGTGCCGTGGATTTTCGCCGGGTTCGCGCTCGCTTTTTTGATAAAGACTCCGGTATGGCCGCTTCATACGTGGATGCCGCTCACATATAGCGATACGCCTGCACCGATGGTTGCCGTGGTGAGCGCCGTGCAGTCAAAGGCCGGTCTCTACGGTTTAATCGTTATCGGCATGGCTTTCATGCCCGACTATTTCAAAGCGTACGCCGGAGTTTTTGTCGTGCTTGGGGTGATTTCGCTGCTCTACGGCGCGTTCGTTGCGCTCACGCAGAACGATGCGAAACGCGTAGTTGCATACTCTTCGCTTTCCCATTTGGGCTTGATCGTTATTGCAATCGCGTCGTTTAATCCGACCGCGCTGCAGGGAGCGGTGATCTACATCGTCGCGCACGGCCTCTTCTCCGCGGCGCTCTTTATCGTTATCGGTTATGTGGAAGAGCGTGAGGAAACGCGTTCGCTCGCGCGGCTGGGAGGACTCGGCGCCGCCAATCCTCGGCTTGCGGGCGCGTTTTGTATCGCCGCGCTCGCTGCGCTCGGCCTTCCGGGACTCGCCGGCTTTGTGGGCGAGATTCTTATTCTCATCGGCATCTATCAGGCCGGGTTTCTGTGGCCGGCGATCCTCGCGCTCGTACCGATCGTTTTGGCGTCGGCGTACATGCTGCGTCTTTTCCAAGGCATCATGAACGGCCCGGAGGTCGGCGATCTTCCCGTTCGCCGCGACCTTACGTGGTGGGAGGGCATTGCGATCGCCCCGTTGCTGCTTGCGCTCGTTCTTGTCGGCATAAATCCCCACGCGCTTACGCTTTTCGATCCGACCGCTTATAGCGCCGCCGCAGCGGTGCAGGGAGCAGTTCGATGAACGCAATCGTTACGCGTGCCGACTATATGGCGCTTGCGCCGATCACCATCGTTGCGGTAAGCGCGCTTGCCGTGCTCGTGGTCGATTTGCTCGCACGTACCTACGTGCAGCGGTACGTCGCGATCGGTATCGGCGTGCTCGGACTCGCGATCGCGGGTTTCGTATGTGCTCGCGGATACGGAATCGACTACGCTGCATTCAACGGAGCGTTTATTCTCGGCGGCTTTGCAGTCGTCTTTGAAGAGATTGTGATCGTAGCGGCGCTCGGTTCGCTTATTCTCTACGGTGCCATCGGACGCGAGGAGCGGATTGCCGGAGCGGTTGCGCTCATGCTGTGGTCGGCGTGCGGGGCGATGCTCATGGCGGGCGCGGGAAACTTGATGACGGTTTTCCTCGGTCTCGAGTTGCTTTCGCTTGCATTATACTGCTTATGCGGATTGGCGGACCGTCCGACGTCGCGCGAGTCCGCGCTTAAATATCTCATCTTGAGCTCGATGGCATCGGGTTTTATGCTCTTCGGCATGGCGATGCTCTTCGGCGCAAGCGGAAGCGTGCAGCTCGCCGCCTTAACCACTGCCGGAATTTCAGCGAATCCGCTTTTTTGGGTCGGCAGCGGGTTTTTCTTTATCGGAATTGCGTTCAAGCTGAGCTTGGTCCCGTTTCACGCGTGGACCCCCGACGTGTACGAAGGCGCTCCGCTTCCGGTTACCGCTTTTATGAGCGTTGCGACGAAGGCGGGCATGCTGGCCGTTTTCGGCCGCTTCATCTATGCCGCGCTACCTGCAGGTGCCGCCGGCAAACTATTGCTGCCGATGTGGATCGTCGCAGCGATTTCCATGATCGCCGGCAACGTTGGGATGCTGGCGCAAACCGACCTCAAACGGCTGCTCGCATATTCCGGTATCGCGCAGGTCGGATATATTCTCACGGCATTCGCCGGCGGAACGGCGCTGGGAATGCGGTATGCGATCTATTATCTTGCTGCGTATGCGTTCATGAACTTGGGCGCATTTGCAATAGCGGCGACGCTTTCGGGCGATGGCGAGGAAGGTTCTCGCCTTGCAAACTACCGCAGCCTCGGAAGGCGACGTCCGGTTGCGGCCGCGCTCATGACGTTTTTCTTGCTCGCGCTCGCCGGGTTTCCCCCGACGGCGGGATTTCTCGGGAAGATACTTATCCTCTCATCGAGCGTCGATGCCGGATTCGCGTGGCTCGGCGTTGTGTTGATCGCCGGAACCGCGATATCGCTCTACGCCTACGCAAAGATCATCCGGCTAATGTACCGGCGCGACGAGAACGTGCACGCGAGCGAGACGCATCCGCTCGTGCCGCTCGCCTGGATCAGCGCCGCCGCGTGCGCGCTTGCAATCTTCGCTATGACGTTCTACCCCCTCACGCCGAGCAACGTCTTACCGCTGCTGCGCTAAAGGGGCTCTTGCGGCCCGGAGCCGCGATTCGGAAGGAACGCAGAAATTCGTCACAGCCCCCTCCCGCCGAGCGCTTGAGCGGAGTAGAATGAAACGACACGGGGGCGCTGCTATGCTTCGTCGATTCTCGATACTACTTGTTGCGTTATTTGTGCTGGCCGCTGCCGGCGCGAAGGCCAGCCCGGATCCGAGTGACCCTTTTATGAGGGCTCAAGATGCATTGCCGAACGATCCTGTGGGAGCGATTCGAGCGGCTCGCGATCGCATCGCTTCGGGCGATATGGACGGCGCGATCAAGTCGCTCGGGGCGTACGTTGCGGGACACCCCCTCGATCCGGCTCCGATGCGCTTTCTGGGCGATCTCTACTTCCGTGCCGGCGACAACAGCCGGGCGGAGTTCATCTACGAAAAGCTGCTTTCGGTACACCCCCACGATAAAGAGACGCACAACCGGCTCGGAACGGTCTACGCGGTCGAAAACCGCGTGGAGGACGCCATACGCGAGTTCGATGCGTCGCTTCCGGGAACTGATTCCGTAGGCGATCTCGTGCGGCTGCACCAACGCCACGGCGATCTTCCACAGTATCGCAAAGAGATGCTGCGACTTGCCGACACGTTTCCGACCGATGCGAACATTCAAGCAGAACTCGGGCAAGTATACGCCGCGCTTCACCAGCCGTATCTCGCAACGACATATTTCCGTCGCGCGCTCGATTCCGATCCTAATTCGCTTACGGCGCTCAACGGCTTGGGACTCGCGCTCATGGACGAGTACGATTATTCAAATGCAATCGCGCAATTTCAGCGCTGTCTCGCAATCGACGCGCAAAACTTCACCTGCACGGACAATCTCGGCGCCGCGCAGCTGCAGATCGCGCAATACGATGCGGCCGCTCAAACGCTCGCGCGAGCGCATTCGCTCGAGCCCGAGCGGGCCGAGCCGATCGTGAACTTCGGCTATCTCGCCGATGCACGCGGCGATTGGAAAAAGGCAATTGGGTTTTACGCAAAGGCGATCGAACTCTGGCCGTACTCGCGCGAGGCCTACGTCGACATCGGCGTAGCCTACGAGGCGCACCGTCTCTATCCGCTGGCAGAGGCAGCGCTCATTAAGGGAATCACCGCGGTACCTGACGACGGACGCATCCACGTACTCCTTGGACAAGCCTACGAATCGCAAGGGCAACGCGATAAAGCCATCGCCGAATATCGCACCGCAGAAAAATCCGACGACCCGGACGTCGTCCGTATCTCCCAAGAACGTTTCGTAAAGCTAGAAACGCCCCCCGAAAAACCCCAATGAGAAAGCTCTGATTTAGCCCAGCTCGTCGTCGCGCGTGAGGGTTTAGTTTCGTTCAGATCGAGAAGCTTAGGGCCGCAGTGTGCGCGAGCACATAAGGCCCGTAGCGACGATGAGCTGAACAAAACTAAACCCTCACTATTTTTGGGCGATGGCGTCGATCTCTATCCGTACGTCGCGCGGCAGATTTGCTACGGCGACGGTCGAGCGCGCCGGTTTCGATTCGCCGAAGTATTCGCCGTATACGGCGTTGACCGCGGCGAAGTCGTTCATGTCCACGAGAAAGATCGTCGTTTTAACGACGTTGGCGTAATCGCAGCCTCCAGCCTTGAGAACCGCGCCGAGGTTCTTCAACACCTGCTCCGTCTGCGCCGAAACGTCGCCTTCAACGACGTTGCCGTTTCGAGGGTCGATTGCGATTTGTCCGCTGCAAAAAAGGTGGTTTCCGCTTTGGACTGCCTGGCTATATGGCCCGATCGGCGCGGGCGCGTCCGGTGTTTCGATCGAATCGTGCATCGTCACGCGTTTACCGCATCGCGCTTCATCGTGCCTTTGAAATTCATCGGTTCTTCATCGATTCCGAAGTTTCGAGCATAAAGGTCGCGGACGCACGCAATCTCTTGCGTGCTCAGGGCCGGCGAATCCGGGGCCGATGCGAACTCGCGCAGCTGATCGCGATTGTAAATGTTCGGCAGCACGGTCATGACTTTAGGCTCGGCGAGCAGCCATTGAATCGCTGCTTGCCCGAGCGTGCGGTGCGGCGACTCAAGGAATCGCAGCGTTTCGACTTTTTTAACGCCGTTGAGCAGCCACGAACGCGGGCGGTGGCGACGGTGGTCCTTCTCGGGAAAGACCGTCTCTTCGGTGTACCGGCCTTCGAGCATACCGCTTGAATGAGGGACTCGGATCATGTAACCCGTATCCGCCTTCGCCTCGTATGCGGCCGCAATCTGTTCGCCGCCCGGAAATTGTTCGAGAATATTCCAAATGATTTGCAGCGAAGGAACGTTGCGCAAGCGCACCGCGTCGACGCCTTCATAGAGCCACCCGATTGCCGGACCGAGAGCGACACCATACATCCGGATCTTGCCTTCGAGCTTTAGCGACTCGAGTAGTTCCCAGAGCCTATCGTCCATAACTTGCGCCATGCGGGCGTTGTGCATTTGGTAGATGTCGATGTAATCGGTCTTTAAGCGGCGCAGGGATTCTTCCAGCGCTTTACGCACGAACGCCGGTGAAAAATCGTGCGGTAACTCCGATTGACCGCGCCGTGCGTCTACGCTGCTGTAGAAATCGTAGCCGAATTTCGTCGCATAAACGACCTCGCTTCGACGCTCCCCGAACGCCGCTCCGAGCTGCTCTTCGCTACGTCCGTTTCCGTACGTATCCGCCGCGTCGAAAAGCGTGATGCCGCAGTCGCGCGCTTCGCGCAGCATGGTTACCGCATCGTCGTCGGACATCTCGCCCCACCACCCCGTTGCCGTAGTCCACAAACCGAATCCTACTTCGCTGACGGTTACGTTGCTCTTGGGATAAGTACGATACTTCATGGTGCGACGCTCCTGTTGGTAAAGACTCGTGGCGGGCTTCTGTATGGCGGACGCCAACACCCATGAGTGTGAATCAACAAAGTTCGTTCGAAGACGACTTTGCCCGAGTCGGCGAATGGATCGCGCAGTATTTATCGCACCCGGAGCGCTATGCCGTCTTCGCGCAGGTTGAGCCGGGCGACGTAGCGGCTCTGCTTCCGGAGCGCGCGCCGGAAGCGGCCGAACCGTTCGAAAGCATCATGAGCGACTTCGAACGCATCGTGCTTCCGGGCATCACGCACTGGAACCACCCACGCTTCTTTGCGTATTTCGCAACGAGCGCGGCCCCCGCCGCGATTGCGGCGGAGGCCCTCGCTGCGGCGCTGGATGTGAAGGTGATGCTTTGGCGCACTTCGCCCGCTGCAGCGGAACTCGAATCGGTCGTTATGCGCTGGCTCGCGCGGCTTATCGGCGTCCCGGACTCCTGGACCGGCGTGATTTACGATACCGCGTCGATTGCCGGCTTTACTGCGCTCGCGGCAGCGCGCGAGATGCTCGGTTTTTCGATCCGGGAAGAGGGTATGTCGGGGCGCGACCTGCCTCAGCTAAGAATCTATAGTACGGAGCACACCCATTCGCATATCGAAAAAGCCGCAATTGCGCTGGGCATCGGAGCGGGCAATGTCGTGCGGGTGCGATGCGATGCGCAATACCGGATGGACCCGGCTGCACTGAAGGAGGCGATCGACCGCGACGCCGTAGCCGGGATGCGTCCGATGGCCGTCGTCGCAACGGTCGGGACGACATCTACAACCTCGATCGATCCCGTGGAGGCTATTGCCGACGTCGCCGAACGCTGCGGCGTATGGCTGCACGTCGACGCCGCCTATGCCGGCGCCGCTGCGATTCTTCCCGAACATCGCACGCTGATGGACGGCGTCGCTCGGGCTCATTCGCTGGTCGTCAACCCGCACAAATGGCTCTTCGTTCCCATGGATTGCTCGGTGCTGTTTTTGCGCGACGAATCGACGGTGAGGCGAGCGTTTAGCCTTACGCCGGAATATTTGAGCGCTCCGGACGCCGACGTCCGCAATTACATGGATTACGGGCTACAATTGGGACGCCGATTTCGCGCCTTGAAGCTCTGGTTCGTGCTGCGTCACATGGGCGCGCAAGGCATTCGCGAGCGTTTGCGCGCGCATATCGCGCTCGCTGCGGAGTTTGCGTCGTGGGTGCGTGCGGAGCCGGACTTTGAAATCGTCGCTCCTTATCCGCTTTCCGTTGTCTGCTTTCGTTTTCATCCGCGCACGGTCTCAGACGAAGCGCGGCTTGAGTCGCTCAACGCCGCGCTTCTCAACGCCGTTAATTCAACCGGCGAAGCGTTCATCTCACACACGAAACTAGACGGACGCTACGTTCTGCGCATGGCGATCGGCAATCTTCGGACCACGCGCGCGGACGTCTGCGCCGCCTGGGAAATCGTGAAATGCGAGGCTAAGAGACTGGCGTGAACAATACCGAGCGTTTCGCGGCTTGCATGGAAGAACTCGAAGGGCAACGGAGGAACGCAACGGCGCTTCGCGCTCAACTCGCTGAAACGATCTCCGTGCTCGCTCACGATATTCGAGGGCCGCTGACTTCGATCGTCGGCTTTGCCGAACTGCTCGAAGAAGGCTTTCTTGCGGGAGATGCTGCGCGCGACGCCGCCCGTACAATCCGCGCGAATGCCGAGCGCCTGGCGACGCTTGCAACCGACGTGGGCGCTCTTGCGCACGCGGATTCCGGCGCTCTGGAGATACGGTGGGAGCGCGTCGATCTCGCCGATGTCGTTAGGCGTGCGATAGAAAGCAATCCCCGCACGATAAATTTCGTAGCTCCGCCGCAAGCGCCGGTACTGGGTGATGCGGAGCGTTTGCGCCAAGCGGTCGCAAGCGTCGTGAAGAATGCGATTGCGTATTCGCCCGGCGGCGAACCGATTGACGTAACGGTCGCATGCGAAGGCGCGGCGGTCTCCGTAACCGTTTGGGACCGCGGGATCGGCATCGCGCAGGAAGATCTCCCTACCATTTTCGAGCGCTTCACGCGCGGCTCGAACGCTCGACGCGCGAAAATTCCCGGGTCCGGAATCGGACTCTTCGTCGCACGCGCCATCGTGGAGCGTCACGGCGGTTCGTTAATCGTGCAAACGAGCGCGATCGATGAGGGCAGCACGTTCGTAGTAACGGTTCCCGCATTCGAAGCAGACGCTGCGTGTTTGCCGACGCTCGTAACGATCGCGAGCGACGACCGCGATCTCGCGGCCTATCTCGGCTACGAACTTCGCGCGCAAGGGTATCGCGTTCGTGAGAGCCGTTCGATGAGCGAACTTATCGAGTCCGATCTGCATTCCGGCGACATCGTGATCGCCGACACCGGCTTTGCGACTCCCCAAGCGCTTCGAGGCGCCTTCGAACGAGCTTCGATCCGAATCATCGGCATCGGCGCAGACCTCGCTGACGGATGGGATCGCGCGCTGCGCAGACCGTTCTTGATCTCAGAGGTTTTCGCGGCATTGCAGTGATCGTGCAGCCCGGAATCTTCGAGGCGATGAACGAATGATTCCGTCGATGGACGCTCGCACGTTAGGCGAAGCAATCAGCGGGCTCTACGGCGAAACGCCGGATGCCGTCGTATTCTACGATCGTCGCGGCATGGTCGCCGGTGCGAACGCGGCGGCGTTGCTGCTCGGCGGATATACCGAAGAAGAGATGCGCGGCACGGCGTTTCGCGATCATATGGCTGCCGAAGATGCAGAACGGATCGAGTTAGCGGCGAGGACGGCGCTTGCCGGTGGTACCGATCGCCTTGAAACGGGTGCACGCCGCAAAGACGGCTCCACCGTTCCCGTAGAGTGCGATGTGTTTGCCGCCGTCGCGGCCGGAGAAATCGTCGGATTTTTCTCCCAATCGCGCGATATCGTGGCATTGCGTTCCGCCGAAGAATCTCTCGCGATCAACCAACAGCGGTTTCGCTCGCTTTTCGAATACCATCCCGACGGCATCGTGGAATTGAAAGGCAATGGCTCGATCTCGCGCGTCAACGTCGGGTTCGAAAGGGAGACGGAATACTACGGCGAGCAAGTTGTCGGGAAAAATTGGACGGAACTGATCGCTCCGGAATGCCGTGCCGCCGCCGCCGGACGGTTGAGCGAAGCGCTCGCGCGCGAAGCGTCGGAATTCGATTCGCTCTTGCTCGCTCGCCTCGGCAATCGCATCGACGTGCAGGTAAAGCTCGTTCCGCTGGAGGTCGCAAACGAAGTTCGCGGCGTGTATGCGATCTTCAAGAACGTCACCGCACAGAAGCGTGCGGAGCGTGCGATTGCGGTACAAAGCGAGCAGATTCGACGATTGTATCTCGTCGCCGCTACGCAAACGGAGTCGCTCGACGACCAAATCGATGCAACGCTTTCTCTGGGCTGCGAACTTTTCGGGTGGGATCAGGCCTACGTCGCGCAGTTCCAACGCGAGCGCGTGCTCATTGCCAATGCCGCCGGCGAGAGTCGGCCGGCGAAGGGTACGATCTACCCGCTCCAAGCTTCGCTGGTGCGACATCTCAGCGCGGATGAACCTCAGCTTTTCGTTCCGGATATGGACGTCGCGCGATGGCACGACGATCCATCGCGCGCCACGGCCCCGTGGCGTTCGTACTTTGCAATTGCGCTCGCCGTCGCGGGCGATATCGCGGGCGCGCTGGTGTTCGCCGGCCGTTCGCCGCGCGATGCGATGGATCTCCGAGAGCGCGATCTCATGCAGCTGATGGGTCTCTTTATCTCGGCGGCTCTCGAGCGGGAGCAGCAAAACGAACGTATCGAGCGAATGGCGTTCAATGATTCCTTAACCGGACTTCCAAACCGGGCGCTCTTTCACGATCGTATCGAGAACGCGCTCGCGGCAGCGCGGCGTTACGCCCGAGGGTTCGCCGTTATGTACGTCGACATCGATAAATTCAAGGAGATCAACGACGGCTTCGGCCACGCCGCCGGCGATGCGGTACTCAAAGAAGTCGCGAGGCGGCTGCGGGCGGCCTTGCGTGAGAGCGACACGGTATCGCGTTTCGGCGGCGATGAATTCGTTATCTTGCAGCCGGTCGTCGATGGGCCGGGCGACGCCGCCGAATTGGCGCGCAAGCTCATCCTTGCAATGCAGGATCCGATTGCCGTCGAAAATGCCGTTCGCGCCGTACGAATCAGCATCGGCATTGCGCTCTATCCCGCCGACGCGGCGACGATCGACGGATTGATGGAAGCATCCGACCGTGCGTTGTACCGGGCGAAGCGCGAGGGTCGCAATCGTTGGTGTTTTGCCGACGCAGACCTTGCACGCCGCGGACTAAAGAAAGGTGCCGCGGTGCGCGCCGATGCGGTACGCCGTCGCTCCGGACATTAGCAGGCCGGTCAGCTTCCGATCTGCGGAAAAATCGTCTGTACGGTCGATATGATCGTGAGAACGCCGACGATCGCTACGGTCGCCCAGGCGACGACGTTGAAAGCGATGTTGTTGGTCCACCTTCCCATGATTCTCTTGTTGTTGATGAGCAGGAGCATCAAAACCAGAACGACCGGAAGAAGCACGCCATTTAGCACCTGCGAGTAGAAAATTATCGCAAGCAGCGGCGCATTTGGGACGACGACGATTCCCGCTCCTATGAGAATAAGTGCTAGGTAGAGGCTGTAGAATATCTTCGCTTCGCCGAACCGGTTATCGACGCCGCGCTCGAATCCGAACGCTTCGCAGACGTAGTACGCGGTAGATAGCGGAAGAATCGATGCCGTAAAAAGCGCCGCGTTGAGAAGTCCGAAAGCAAACAAAAGGGAGGCGAAGCGTCCCGCAAGCGGCTGCAGCGCGATCGCAACGTCGCTTACGTCGTTGACGTGAATTTGGTGCGCGCTCGAAAGATGCACGTTGTGAATGAAGATCGTTGCTGCACAGGCGACCACGATGAAGAACGCGACAACGTCGGTGACCACGGCCCCGGCGATTACGTCCACCCTCGAGGCGGCGTAGCGCTCTTCGCGTATCCCTTTCTCCACCACCGCCGCTTGTATGTAGAATTGCATCCACGGCGAGATCGTCGTCCCGATGATTGCGATAATCATCAGCATGTAGGCTTTCGACGATGAAAAATGCGGGAAGATCGTTTGCCGGAAGACGTCGTGCCAATCGGGATGGACGAGAATCGCGCTGACCGCATAGGAGAGATACACCGCGCAAAACACGAAGAAAACCCGTTCGACGACTTTGCGATTGGCCCGCGTTACCATAGCGAATACGAGCAGCGCGGCGATCCCGACCAGCACGGTTTTGCTCGCACCTACGTTGGTTATGCCGATAAAGCCGCTGAAAATAGGCGCGACCGAAGCGACCCCCGCAAATTCCGTCGCGGTGTTCCCCAAATCGCAGATCACGAACATGATCAAAACCCAGAACGTCACCTTGACGCCGAAGTTCTCTCGAATTAGATCGGCAAGGCCCTTGCCCGTGATGGCACCCATGCGCGCGCACATTTCCTGCGTCACGATGAGCGCGATCGTGACCGGGATGAGCAGCCAGAGCAGCGTGTAGCCGAATTGCGCGCCGGCTTGAGAGTACGTAAGCACTCCGCCGACATCGTTGTCGGCGTTTGCCGTAATGATGCCGGGTCCGACGACGGAGAGAAACATCAGGATCGAGCGCCAACTTCCGGAGCGCCTCGCGAGAATGCCGTTCATGCGTCCCTAACCCGTGGCGTCGATACGTTCGCGCACGTTCTGCGAACGGCGTCGCGCGGTATATCGCGGAAGCCGTTTTCGCAGATCTTCGGGCATGATCGAATCGATCGCATCGTCGACCGTGACGATGCCGAGCATCTTGCCTCGATCGTCGACGACCGGCACGGCGAGAAGGTCGTAACGGGCGATCGTGCCCGCCACCTCTTCGGCGGATGTTGCGGGGCTTACGGTGATGAGATCGGTTTCCATGATGCGCTCGATGAACGCGGTTGGAAGCGCAAGCAGCAGCGTGCGCAGGCTCAGCACGCCGATCAGCGTGTCGTCCTTGTCTACGACGTAGAGATAGTAGATAAACTCCGACTCCGGTGCGATTTCGCGAATTTTTTTCATCGTCGCGACGGTCGTGCGGTGCGGGTAGATCCACAGGTAGTCGGTCGTCATCAGGCCGCCGGCGGTGTCTTCGTCGTACTTTACCAGTTCCCGCAGTTCGCTTGCCGTGTAATCGTTCATCTCGGCGAGCAGTTGCCGCTGCCGCTCCTCGTCGAGTTCCGATAAGAGATCGGCTGCGTCGTCGGAGTCCATCTCTTCAATGATGTCGGCCGCCCGTTCGTTGCCGATATCGTCGATGAGCGAACGCTGCGTTTCGGCATCGAGATGCTCGAATGCGTCGGCAGCGGTTTCATCGTCGAGTTGCGAAACGACCGCAGCAGCCTCGCGCGCCGAAAGATCGCCGATGATCTCCGCGAGTTCCGAAGGATGCAGCCGGGCTAGTTTGCTTTCAGCTACGGAGAGGTGAACTTGCGATGGGTTTGCTTCGCGAATCGGCGCGACGGAATTCCACGCGATCATGCTGCGCGGTACGGTACGGTATATTGCTGGAGTAAAGCGCTTTCCGAACGACTTGAGTCCCAGGCGGCGCATCAGTCCGCCTACTCCCACATCGGCTGCGACAACGCGGAGGGCGTCGCCGGTGCGCGCGATCTCAAGGTCGTTGATGCGAACGACTTTGCGCCCGTCTACGTCGACGATCTGTTTATCGAGCAGGTCGGCGATGAGATAGAGCGACTCGGCTTCGGGCGGAGCGGGGTCCGACGGTGCTTTTGTCAGCGCGATCGAGCGGTTCCGGCCTTCAACCCATTGGATGGTGTCCGTTGGAGCGAAGCGCATACCGGCCGGGGTCTTGACGATTAGACCATCAATGCGGGGGAAGACATCCTCCGGCTTGTTGACCAAAAAATCGACGACTTTGCCGATGGAGGCGCCGTTTACGGTCGCTTTGCTTCCGACCAGTTCGGAGATGAAGCCCTCGGCAAACGCCATCTCGCACGCCCCTTTCTTGCGCTGCCGCAAAATAAAATGCCGTAACCACGCTCGCGGCCGGCACGAATGAGCGCATAGAAGCCTGGGCGTCTCTCGACGTTTCCGGGCAGCGGCTTGTGTATCGCGTGGACGCCTCACCTAGCGAGGTAATCCAAACTCAAGTATAGGCCCCCGGTCAACCCATACCGCGGAGTCAAAGACCCACGCCCCGCTGTCTCAATAATAGGTGGGTATTCGAAGTACGCGGTTGGGCCACGGCTTGGCCGGTTGCTGACAATCGTGCCTCGCTTCGGAATCCGCGGTTAGTCCGGCGGTCGCGGACGTGGTATACTTATCGGAATATCCGGTTGGTGTATCCGGCATCGGAGGGACAAATGAGGATCGAAATCACGCTCCCTGAGCCGCTGGAGAATTTCGTCCGCGAGAAGGTCAAGATTGGTGGCTATGGGTCGGCGAGCGAGGTCGTGCGCGAGAGCCTTCGGCTGCTTCAGCAGTACGACGATGAGCGGCTTCGTACGCTGCGCGAGGCGATCCGTAAAGGGATGGAGTCCGGCGAAGGGCCGCTTTTGGATGACGTCTCCGTCGATGATGTGATGGAGCGCGCCGCGGAGCGTCTTAAACGCGCACAAGCGTGAAGGTCCGCTACCTTCGCGAAGCACTCCTAGATCTCGACGACATTGCGTTTTACATTTCGCTGGAGAATCCAGACGCGGCTCGACGCACGGTGGGAGGTATTATCGCTCGCTTGCGCGTGCTGTCGTCGTTCCCCGGAGCAGGACGCGAACGCAACGATCTCTATCCGGGGCTTCGCTCCTGGCCGATAAACAGCTACGTGGTGTTTTACACCGTTACGAAATCCGAAGTTCGCATCAGCCGCATCTTGCACGGGCGCCGCGATCTCTATCGCACCCTGAATGAAGGGGACTAAAATCATGGACGAACTCACTCCCAGGACGGCGTGCGTCCTTAGGCGACCGCTGCGCTTCCGTTTTGATTTATCGATCTCACAGTAGCCCGCGTGTCAACGAATATCCTCAATCTGCCGCAGTACCGCGTACTAAAGGTGCAAGAGACTGAGCACGACTATCACGTCTTCACTGAGATCGATACCGAGCAGCTCGGATGCTCACACTGCCACTCACTGAAGGTGCAACGCTGGGGAGCACGTGAGATACTCTTCAAAGACCTGCCGATGCACGGGAAACGCGTCGGCATGTATGTGCACGCTCGAAGAATGCGCTGCGGCGAATGCGGCCGCACCTTCCAAGAGAACCTGCCGGCGCTCGCTGAAAAGCGTCTTGTGACGCAGCGCCTGGTGCGCTGGATCGGCCAGCAAAGCCCCAAACGGCCCTTCAAATCCATCGCCGAAGAGGTTGGCGTTGACGAAGGTACGGTTCGCAACATTTTCCGCGACTACGTCAAGGAGTTAGAGGCGCAGTTCGAGGTGGAGACGCCCAAGTGACTCGGCATAGACGAAATCCACATCATCAAGCCGCGCTGCGTGGTGGCGAATATCGAGTCCAAGACTATCGTCGACATCCTTCCGGATCGCAACAAGAAGACCGTTGCCTCCTATCTAAGCACGTTACCTCAACGAAAGCGCGTCCGCTACGTTGCGATGGATATGTGGACCCCGTATCGCGACGCAAGTCGTGCCGTGTTCCCCAGGTGACCGTAGTTGTGGATAAGTTTCATGTGCTGCGCATGCCGAATACGGCGCTGGAGCAGGTTCGTAAGAGCCTCCGTGCCTCGTTGCCGGTCGACAGCGGCGCGGACTGGTGCACGATCGCTTCATCTTACTCAAACGCGAGCATGAGTTGACGGCGCAGGAACGCTTTCTACTCGATAACTGGCGCTTCACCCGGCACTTGGCGAGGCGTACCGGCTGAAAGAGCGATTCTTCGGCGTGTACGATACGCCGAAGAAAATTGAGGCGGCAAGGCGCTATCGGGGATGGCAGAGCAGCATTCCGCAGGCTCAGCGCGTGGCCTTCGCGCCCTTGTCACCGCATGGGGCAATTGGCACAACGAAATTCTCACGTATTTCGATCATCCGATTACAAACGCGTACACGGAGTCGCTCAGTAACCTCATTCGCGTGATGAATCGAATTGGTCGTGGCTATTCCTTCGAGGCACTGCCGGCGAAGATTCCCTTCACCGAAGCGCCGCAAAAGCACAAAGCAGCCAAACTAAAGTTCGAGCGGGTAAATAGGCGTGAGCCCTTTGTCGCGATGCGCGCGGTGTCGGCGTTATCCTACGACGTTCCGACGTGGGACGACGAGCCGGAACGGAACCTTGGCGTTGACATTCCACAGCTGGTCGAAATGATTGAAAAGGGAGCGCTTTCCAGGGGAATAGCAGAAGGGGCGCGCGCGAAGAGCGTGCATATCTCCTTTTACAGCTTGCGCCACGGCGGTTACGAATCGGACCGTAGGGACGATGAGCGGGGCTGAACCAGCGACTTTTTAGAGTTTGGAGAAGAGAAGGGTGGTCAACGTCGTCGCGTCCACCCGCATCGATGAGAGGACGCTCGTCCCGACGCTCGTGAGTATCTGCTGCTGCGTGAAATCCGTAACGGTGGAAGCGACATTGGTGTCCGCGATCATGCTCTGCGACGCGGTGTAGTTCACGATGCCCGTGCCGTCGTTGTTGGAATCTTGCTGCATCGCCACCATCTGCGCGCCGACTTGCGCCTGCACGTTGCCGAGCGACTGCAGCGCCTGATCGACGCGGAACTGCGCGTCGGCGGCCGCGAGATTGTTGCTGCTGGACTGGCCGAAAATGTCGTATTGTCCGTCTCCCGGGTCGTACATGACTGTTCCCGGTGCGAGCACCGAGATGCCGGAGATGCCGAGCTGGCTCGTGTTCACGGTTGGAAGGCTGAGCGAAACGGTCGTGCCTTCTTGACCGCCGTCGTTAATGTTTAGGGCGGTTCCCGAACCGGCTGCTTTCCCTGCGATGCCTTCGAAGGCGACCGTCGCGCCGACGTCTTGCGGCGTCAAATTGGCAAGCGTGAAGGCAAGCGACGAGACCGATCCGCCGCCGCCCGGCTCCGCATAGTCGATCGGATTACCCGGGGATGGGAAGACACCGGCGTTGACAGGCTGCGCATTTGGATCGATGTATTCCGGTGCTGGACCGAAGTTCGATGACGTGCCGTACGACGTCACTTGGACGTAGTCGCCGGGGCCTACGTTGCTGCCCGACTTATAATCCACGGCATTATCCGAGTATCCCGTCACTTGAAAGACCACGAGCGCGGGCGTGAAGGCGCTTCCGGGCGTCGTGACGGTGGGAACCAATGGACCGGCGTCGCCGAGCCCATCGTAATTCGAAACGTTCGGGCTGCCCACCGAGCCGTCCGCATTGAGGATCGGCGAGCCGACCTGCACGATCCGGTTCTGCGTCGCGGCTGAAGTATCGTAGGCGCCGTTAAGCAGCGAGAGACCGTTGAAGTTTGTGTTCTCTCCGATTTGGTTCACTTCTTGGAGCAGATGCTGGATCTCGCTTTGGATCGACTGGAGCTGCGTGCTCGAATTGAGATCGCTGCGCGACTCCACCGTCAGGTTGCGAATGCGCTGCAAGATACCCGTGACGCTGCCGAGTGCGTTGCTCACGACGTTGAGCATATTGCTGCCGGTCTGCACGTTGGAAACGGCTTGCTGAAGACCGGTGATGCGGGATTTCAACGTCTCCGATATCGCCAGTCCGCTCGGGTCGTCGGCCGCAGACTGGATGCGCAAGCCGCTCGCAAGGCGGCTTACCGACGTTGCTTCGTTCTGCTGGTTGCGATCGAAATTCAAGAGTACGGAATCCGCGCCGCCCAGGATGTTCATTTCACAGAACTCCATCGGGAGGCAGACCCGGACGCGCGGCGGCACGCAGCAGAAACCGCACGAGAGCCTTCGGCTTTCGCGCGCAATTTTGCCTGCGCCGGTCTTTTTCGCACGTCCATGAAGAGCAAGTTTCCTCCCTGAAACTACGTTCTGTAGACTCTCTATCGGCAGAAGCGCCGGAAAAGTTTGCGCCAACTCAATCGCGCGTGCGTTAAGCGCTCGATGCACGACTCCGAAACTTGCAATTGGAGTGAAAAATCGCGAGATATGGCCGCCGCGCGCATGCGGCCGACTCATTCAGTACGCCGGCTGTGCGTGTATGGCGCTTGCGATCGCAGCGGCGGTCGGCGTAACGGCGCCCGCGCAGGCCGGCATTCCGGTGCAGATCGAAACGATTATCGACAACCTCCGCTCTGCGGTCGCGGTCGCCGCCCCTTCGCACCCCGCGCTCGACGTGGCGGCTTCGACGCCGAAACCGAAGGCGTACGTGCTTCAGCGAGGCGGTCCCCTCCAAGTCGGCGTTTCAGGAAGCCTCGCCGTCGGGCAGCGCACGGCATCGAATCAGCTTTTCGGCATCCCCTCGCCCAGCGCAAGCGCGGCGTTCATCGGTTCGTCTTCGTCCTCGCTATCGCAGGCGCAGGAGTCGGCCGGCATGCAGGCCGAGATTTCGCGGCGCACGACAACGACGATGACCGACGTGAAACTTCCACTCGGTCTTTCCAGCACGCAGTCGACGCAGTTCGGAAACGTGCAGGCCATTTTTTCAACGCCGCGCTACGCGCTCGGCTACGGCGGACAAACGCTCGGGCTTTTCGGACAGCTTCCGCTGGGGAGTACGCTGCGCGGCGAATATGCGATCGTTCCGACACGCTCCGGAGACATAACGGCGTACCGTGGACCGATTCAAGGAGCGTTCGGCGAGATCGTTCCGCTCTACGGCGTGCGTTGGCGCGAGATTTCGGGGCGGGATCTTTTCGAAGGCGGTGCAGTCGTAGCAAACGGCAGCACGACGGGAAAGAGCGTTACCTTTATAGCGGGTGCTGCGACGACGCGAGGCGCGCTATCGCTCGTCGGGGAAGCGGGCCTGCAATCCCGGCACGGCGGCGATGCAAACGCGGACGGACTGAGTTATCAAGTCCGCGCCGACGACGGAAGCACGAACTCGTATTTCACTTCGATCGTGCGGCACGTATCGTCGAATTATATTGCCTTCGGCAACGGTGAGATCTAC
Organism: Vulcanimicrobiota bacterium; assembly: GCA_030854045.1. Taxonomy (GTDB): domain Bacteria; phylum Vulcanimicrobiota; class Vulcanimicrobiia; order Vulcanimicrobiales; family Vulcanimicrobiaceae; genus JALYTY01. Next base: position 24,149 of record JALYTY010000013.1, read on the forward strand.
GGCGACAATTACATCGACGCGGGATACCGGCGTAATTCCCCGCTGCAAAGTTTTTCGCTCGATTCGAGTGTCGAGCGGGTCGGCAATGCCGGCGGAGGTGACTCCACGAACCGTCAGACGTCACTGAACTACGCGGGACCGCTTCGATTCGGCAGTTACTCGCTTGCGTTGCAGTCGCAATCGAGCGGCGGAACCGCCGCGGCGCAGCAGTGGCAGGGAACGGCGACGACGCAGATCTCCGCAAGTCTAGGGCGCGGTTTTCTGCTGCTCTCTTCGCAGTTCGGCCGTACGACGCTCGCGGGCTCCGGCCGGTCGGCAACCGTCGGGCAGAGCTTCACGCTTCAGGAACCGCTCGGCTTTGCCGAAGGGGGCATGTCGTATACGAGCTTCCGGCAGAGTTCGGATCAGTTCGGAAGGACGCTGCAGTCGAATCTCGGCGGCAACCTTTCCCGTACGTTCGGCCGTGCGTCGCTGGGCGTCAACGAAACGCTCTCGCATACCGCGGGCGAACTGACGAACGCGATACAAACCAACACTCAACTCAGCGTCGATCGGATAATCTCTCCGGCGATTTCGGTGCAGCTGACGTACGCGATGCAGTCGCTGCGCGATCGTCTCAATCCCGTCTCGAACGGCCGCTCGAAAAATTTCTCGATTCAAATCAACGCGCCGTTTGCGTACGGCAGTTCGCAGATTACCGGACGATCGGATCCGAGACTGCCTTCCACCGTGGTGGGGCGCATTCTGACCGACACCTATTCCAACGCCGGCGGCGCCGGACTTTCGTTTGCCGGCTCGAGCAGTTCGGGAATTAGCAACGTCGTGGTCGTTCTCGACGACAAAATCGTCCAGCGCACCGACGTCACCGGCGGTTTTCAATTCTCGTTCGTTACGCCCGGCCAGCATCAGTTGCGCGTCGAGAACTCATCGTTGCCGCGCGGCGTTACGGTCGACCAGCCCGTCGTTACGTTGCAAGTGCAAGGCGGTCAAACGGCACAAGTGGTGTTTCAAGTAGGAAACTTCGGCGGCATAACCGGACACGTTTACGGGCGCGACGATAGCGGTACCGTCGTTCCTCTTCCCAACGTGTTGCTGCGCGTCGATGCCGGCGCGTACTCTCAAACGGACGCAACGGGAACCTACGGATTCGGACGTCTGCATCCCGGCCGGCACACGATCGACGTCATCCTGAGTTCCGTGCCTGCGTTTGCGTCGTTCGATCCTTTGAAGGCGCGAAACACCGTGGATGTCCGCAACGGGCAATATACGCCGGTCGATTTCAACGCAGAACCGCTCGGATCGATTGCGGGAACGATTCTTTTTGCGCCGGAGCTCGCGCCGGGATTCGTCGGGCCCGTTCCGAACGCGTACGTCGTCGCCGAGCCCGGCGAACATGCGGCAATCGTGAACGACGACGGCTCGTTCATCGTAGACAATCTGCCCCCCGGAGATTATACGCTTTCGGTCGACCCCGAAACGTTGCCCGAAGAAACGGGCGCAACGCCGGACGCGGCGCCGATTCATCTTTCGTCGCAGGAACACTATCAAGGTTTCGCGTTTCTGGTCGGGCACGAGCGCAAGAAAGTCATCTTTAGCTTCGTCGGAGGTGCTGCGGCGCCGCAGCGAGCCGCCGTGACGCTCAGCGAACACCGTCTTCCGCCCTTGGGTACCGCTCGCATAAAAGTTGATGCATCCAAAGATTATGCGTCGGTCGTTGCGACGGCTTTTGGTTCGCGCCTCCCGCTTGCGTACGACGAGCGCGCGCAAGCGTGGACCGGCGAACTCGCCGTGCCGGCGGCTGCAAAAGCGGGCACGTACGCCGTAACCGCCGCCGTATCCCGGGGCGAAGCGCCGCTTGAAGCATCCATCTCCGTCGATCCAAAATTGCCGATCGCGATCATGCAGATGGACCCTGCAAATCCCCAAGCCGGACAGTACGTGCGCGTGCGAGCGCGTTTCTTGGTCGACGCGAAAGAAGGCGACCGAATCGCCTGGCAGGACGGTCAGACGACCGTACTCGGACGCCCGTTAACCGGCCGCGTCTTCGTTTTTAGCTTACGCATTTCTTTACGGCCCCTGCACGGACTGTTGCTAACCGCCGCCGCTCGCTTGCCGATAAGCTTAATGTAACTTGCTTTTCCCTCTTCCGCCATGGATGGCGTTCTCGTGCATGATAAGGACGAAATAATGAAACGGATTGCCGCGCTCGCAGTCTTTGGAGCGCTTTTAGCTTCGGTGTCTCCGGCATTTGCCGCGAACCCCACCGGCACGGTCACGATCAAATGGAATACTCAGCAGCTCGCCACGCTTACGCTGGTGACGAACTACTCTGCAGCGGGCGCACAAGGCCTCACCGCGCCGGCGATCTTCCAGAATCAAAACACCGGAGCCGGTACTTGCACGGCGACGGGCAACGGCAGCGAACTCGCGCAGACCGCGAACTTCGGCAACGTATCGGCGGATACGGTGAAGTACACCGATTGCTTGTATGACAACGGCGTTCTTGCGCAGTATGCGACGAACGATTCGCTCGGATATTCGCTCAAAGTTCAAGAGACGACCGCTCCGGCCAATGCTTCGAGCGTTATGCTGTGCTATCTGGGCAACGGCGCGCAGAACTCCGCGTCGGTCGTGCAAAGCGCGCGCACCAGCAATGCTTCCGTTCCGTCGCTCACGACGGTAACGTCGTCGGCGGCTTCGTGCGGCGGCGGCAGCAATACGACGCTCTTCGGAACGCAGGAAACGATCGCGACTTCGGCCGGCGCAACGGCCGGAACGCTCAATGCGGGCGGCGATCTCGAACTCGTACTCGCGCCGAACGCAGCTTCCGGTGCGGATCAAGCCGTCGCAACCTGGACCCTCGTACTAAACTAGTTCGACGATCGGAAAGGAATCTGCACCGTTTTGTCGCGGGGCACGCATGCCGCGCGACGAACGGGACGGAATGATGCAACAACGACATAACGTTCTAGCAATCGCTCTCGCGATGTTCGTGGCACTGCTGCCGGCATCTGCAGATTCGCTGAGTTTGGGGATCACGGTCACGCCGGGGAAATTCGAAGTATCGATTCCGCTCGGCACGACGTACAACGTGCCGGTGAGCGTGGCCAACACGAGCATCTCTCCGACGCACATTCAAGCGACGATGGTTGACTTCGGATTGACGCAAGGCGGAGACTACCGGTTCGATCGCGCGGGAACGCGGCCGTACTCGCTGCTTAAGTGGGCATCGATCCGGCCCCGTGAATTCGACATCGCTCAGGGGACGTCGTCGCAGGTCCAATTGACGATCGCGATACCTTCCGATCAACGTTTGAGCGGCGAATACGCAGGCATCGTCTTCTTTCAGACGCGACCGGAGCGCCGCGCGGGGGCCGGCGTAGCGTTTTCGGCACGGGTCGCCTCTAAGATATACGAGACGATTCCGGGCACGCTTAAAATCGAGGGCGCAATCGAAAAGATGACCAGTTCCGCGAGCTCCGACGGCCGGCTTTACCGCGTATTCTTCCAGAACACCGGTAACGCGCACGTCTATCTGCGGGGACAGATCATCATTGAAAAGGCGGGCAACGTTGTCTACCAAGTTGCCATGCCGGGAAATCTTTTGGTGGAACGCGGCGGCGGCCGCACCGTTGAAGTGCATGGCAAGTCGCTCGATCCCGGTTCTTATCAAGCGATCGCAACGGTCGATTACGGCGGAAAAACGGAAACGGGCGGCGAGATAAATTTCGACGTCCGGTAGCGGAATAACTACGGAATGCGCCGGCAACGGCGCCACAGGAAGTGTGTAAGGCGCGTATTATGAGATTGCAGCGGCTAAGGCGTACGAGGTGGTTGAGCGCAACGAGCGCTTTACTGATCTCGCTCGTTCCTGCTGTGGCGTTTGCAGCCGGCAGCGCGACGATACAATGGCACGGTCAGATGCTCGTCTCGGTGAGCGTAACGCCGAACTACGCTACCGGCTACGGCGCGATACTATCGAAATTCGGCGGCGGTGCGCAGATGCCGGTCTCCGGCCCCGGCGCGCCGGCAGCGGTGGATTTCGGCTCCGTTCTCGCCGGCGACTCATATCTCTACAAATTTGCGGCGCACGTGAAAGTATCGACGAACGATCCCGGCGGCTTCAATCTTTACGGTGAGGGAACCGCCGACTTTATTGCGGTCACGAGCGGCGGCAACGCGCCGCTTTCCTCAACGCTGTTTTACGTCAACTCGGTGGCGGGCGGAACCGACACGAATAACGGCTTCAACGCGCCGGCATATCCGTTCTCCAAAACCTCCGGTGCCGTAACGGGCGGCTCGCCGCCCTCGATTAACTACGGCGGATCCTATCCGAATCCGATCGCTGCTTCCAACACGCCGCTGGCCGATTTCTACGAAGACTATCTTCTGAAAACACCGGCGACCGCCGTATCGTCCTCGTATGCAATCTGGGTCGTCTATACGGTGGTGCCGCAGTGAAGAATCTTGTACGCCGCTATTTCGTAATCTTTGCCGTGCTTACCGTTCTTCCGGTCGTTGCCTCGGCATTCGTTTCGCAACAGGATCAGATCGGCGTGACGATCGTCGTCAACGTAACGCCCGCGCCTGCTGCGATGCTTCCGGGCCGGTCTCAAGCCGACGGAACAGGCATTATCGCCGCTCTGAGCGTTCGTGGGCATCGCGCCTTTGAGAAAGCATTCTTCGCTCAAGGCGTCCACTTTTCGCCCGAGATGGTCGCGCTTGCGGTACCGACCGCTCAAGGCGCGGTCAAAGTAGAGGCCGAGGTCTCTCCTAATCCCAACGCGACGACGCTCTATAGCGATCAAAATGTGGTGACGCTCAACGCAACGGCGGGAACGCGCATTACCGTACCGTGCGCCTATCACGTGATCGTCGACACGACCAAAACGTATTGGCAATTGGAGCACGGCCTCTCAAATGACTTCGCCGGATCGTTTCCGGGCGGCGACCTTGCGAACAACACGCACGTTGCGGCGCCGAATGCGACATCAACACCCTTCATCGTCTACGCAGATAACGGCGGAAAATGGTCGCTGATTGCAACCAGCGCCGGTGCTAAAACGTACTGTGTCGATCTAACGCTAACGATTCCCGTCGGCGTCGCTCAAGGAGCGTATAGTTCGAATGCCGTCTATACGTTGTTCTACTGATGCGTAACGTTCGAGTCGCTTGGGCGTTTACCGTCGTCGCATTTGGAGCCCTTGCAGCGTCGGCGTTCGCGCAAGTAAAGCCGAATCAGCCCGTTCGCTTTCCGGTTATCGGCGGCCGGATCGCAGCGCCGACGATGGCGCCGGCCTCGAGCAATCTCTCCCGCAATGCCGTTGCAGGTGGAACGTCGGTTCCGCTTTCACGCCTGGCGGCGTTGCCGCTTCAGACAAAGCTCAACACCGTAACGCCGAAAAGTTTAAAGATGCGCGTTCGCCCGATGTCGGCGAGCGGCGCAACGATCGACGTCAATACGAACACCAATTGCGGCGGCGGCGGCGCACTCGGCGATCAGTTCAATGTCGGCTGCACGGTTGGATGGCGCGCGACGGGCCTCATAGGCGCGCACACGTGGCAAGATTACGCGATCGTAACGACAAACGGCAACCATGCTGCCGCAGTAGCGCAGGGCGGCACCTACACCGGTGCCGCGGGCAGCGTGCATACCACGACGATGAACGTTCCCGGCACGTATATCTTTGGCGTCTACGATACAACTGCGGCGCAGTGGATTGCCGTCGTCTACGTCAATGCGGGACAAGTATCGGCCATCCGGGTGTATCAAGACGCGTTCCATACGCAGGAAACCTATCAATTCGATGCCGGAACGAGCAGTTCGGCGTACGTGTATCTTCCGAACGTTTCGCAGTCGGATTTCTACGTCGTCGGTATCGAGCAAACGTCGGTCGCGCCGAATTGCGTCTTTATGGGGCCGGCGCCGCTTCCGTCTCCGTACCCGTATCCTGCAAATCGACTTTGCAACCTAACGGCTTCGAGCGGCGTGCAGGCCCCCGGAGGCAACCTTTCCGTAAAATGGCCGATCGGGCCATCGCTTTCGGCGGGCATCTACTCGGTTGTCGTTTGGGATATTACGAGCGGAACGCTGATCGGACAAGTGCAGGTCTCGGTAACCGGCGCGAGCGGTCTGGTGCTCATTACCAAGCCGGATGCTTCGGGCGCGAATGCAAATCCATCGCCGCGGCCGATTCCGGGCGCTACGGCTTCGACGATATTCGACTGGGACGGCGGCGGCGGACTGCTGGACGAATCGGTAACCGGCTTTAACGCTTCGATCCAGGGCGCCTCGAACGGCAACAATTACCGCTTCACGCTCAGCGACCCGCAGGGTCAAGTCATTTCAAGCGCCGCCGCGACCGTTGCATCCAATACGGCGAATCAAACCTTCACCTTCGATACGATTGCGAGCATGCTGCCGCCGGGGCAGTATCCGGCTCAGTCGTTCACCGTACAGCTCTACGATACGACGCACAACAACGTGATCGCATCGCAAGGGTTCAAAGTGCTCGGCTACGCTTCTCTCACGCAGTTCAACACCGCCGGGACGCTTAGCACGACCCTTGCGATTGCGCCGGGCAACAAGGTGGTCTCCGGGCTGACGCTTACCAACACCGGCAACGGCATCTTTAATCAGTTCGGCGACAGCCTGCAGAAGATCGTCGTTTCCACCGGCCCGAACTTTAATGCGAACACGACCGGGAACGGGATTATGGCTTCGGTCGTCAACGGTGCGACTACGCCGTGCTTGAACTGCAGCACGACGACGGTCGATTCTGCCGGAAACACTTGGAACGTCAACGTCACGTGCAGCGCGGCGGCGCCTCAGACGAACGGCGAATGCAACATCGAGTTCGATCCGGCGAATGCCTCCACATCGCTCGCGCCGGATGCCTATATTTCGCTGACCAACGTGACGTTCTTCAGCGCAACGGGCGCGACGTGCGGCAATTCCTGCCAAGCCGTAACCTCCGAGCTTCCGCTTCACGGGCTTACGTGGTCGCGCACCTCCACGGCGCTTTCTTGGCAGCCGGTCTACTTCCGCAACGCGGCGTCGGCGGAGAGCGGCACGTCGCAATTCCGGCTGATCGGCTCGATCAAGCAGGGAACGAAAAACAACCTTGCCGGGCCGCCGTTTACCGGCCCGTTCGTCGGAACGCACTATTTCCAAGCCGGCTCGCCGACGTTCATGCAAGGCGACTACAACGATAATTCGCCGTACTCCGTAAGCGTCTCGGCGAATACGAATACGTCGCACGACGACATCGCGGCCTTCACCATCAAGAACACCGGCGCGGATCAAATAAGCGGGATCGCGATTGCGCTACCGCCGCTGTTCTTATTCCAGGGATATTACGGTGTCGACAGCCTCTCTGCCGGATGGACCCAGGGAACGTTCGGAAACGCCAACGGCTGCCCCACCACCTACGGCGCGCAGTGGATTTGTTTTAACGGCACGATCAACTCCGGTTCGACGGCTACGATCTACATCGATCTCGCGCTCTCACTGCAGAGCTTTCCGTTTCAAGACATGCAGGTTCAGGCGTATGCGAACAATCAGTGGTTCTCAACCACGCCCGCTGCCGGCGCGATCGTGACACCCGACGGGCGTAACACGCTCGACAACCTAGCATTCGGACTCTTTTCACTGAACGGCTCGAACATGTCGGCCTATTTTAATCCGGGGACCGTCGGCGCCGGGTCAACCGCGACGCTCGGAGCCGTCGTGCAAAATACATCGACATCGGCCGATCCTAATCCGGATTCGCTGGACCTGGTAGTGCTTGAAGCGCCGTCGACCGGTCTGGTCTTGAGCAGCGTTCCGACGGTAAGTCCGGCCGGGTGGTCGTATCTCGGACAGTTCAAGAAAAACGGCGCGACGACGACGCAATATTGGTTCGGCGTGTGCTCGAATCAATTCAACGCTGCAAGCAACGGTTCGTACGGGGGTCCTCCTACGGCAAACGGAGCCGCCGGATACCCGCTCGCATCCGTCTATCCAAGCCCCGGGCCGTGCACCGCGGCGCAGGAAAGTAATGCGGTTGCTGCCGGGCAAAAAGTTACGATTTCCAACATGCAGCTGACGAACTTCGCAACCGGCAACGAAACGTGGTTCATGCACGCCCACGGAGCAAACGCCGGCGGCTGGTCGCAGAAACAATCCTTCGGCCTGCTCGTTACGCCGGAGTCGGCTTCGACGTGGTTCAACGCGATAAATGGTGCGCCGACGACGCAAAACAGCGTACCGACAATCGGGGGCAGCCCGAACACCTATCAATATGCCGTGAAAAATACGAGTCAGAGTTCGAATATCGGGACCGTTGTCGTCACCGTACCCGGGCTGGACACGAACAACCAGAACGCTACGGATTCCAGCGGCAACACGTGGAATATTACGAACATCGCCTCCGGCGGAGTAACCCTGACGTTTCCGGGCGGCCAAAGCGACGGCATCGGCGGATGCACGGTCGATACCGCGCCGTCAAAAACGTTCAACCCGACGACGGGCGGAACGAACGGAGAGATAACGCTCGATAACTGCACGTCGTTCAAGCCGGGCGATACGATCTACGTGAACTTCGCCGCGCAGAATCCGCAGACCCAGGGCGACACCTACGCGTTCCCCGCGACCGCGGACGGTAACGCAACCGGAGCGGCATGGCTCGGCGGCAACGAGATTCAAGTGCAATTCAGCATCGGACTCGATCTCGTCGTCGATCCGTCGAATCCCGGTCCCGGCGGTTCTACACCGGTGGTCAACTGCGGCAACCCTTGCGCCTTCTCCGGCACGACGGCCGATTTCGGTAATATCGCAAACGGCCAGTCATTCCAATTCCAGGATGTGGTGCGTGCAAGCGTCGTCTACACCGGCGCCACGTCTCCCGGGCATAGCTTGCTCTTACAGGTGAGCGCGAATCAGAATCCCGCTGCAGCCGGAGCCCCGTTTTCAAACGAAATGCAGAGCGAGGTAGACAGCGGACGTTCCATTTCGGGCGCGGGAGTTACATACAACCAAACGAGCTACGCAATCGTACCGACGGGCGGAGGATTGCTGATGGCGACGGTTCCTGAAACCAATCGAGCGACGCCGTACGACTTACTCCAGAACTTTCAGATCACACTTGGAACCGAATCGATTACGTCGCACATCATTACCATTACCTATACCGTAATCCCGACCTAACGAAGGCCGCGAGCGCACCGAAGAGCGCGATTGAATAGATGCCGCTACTCGTGCGATGAAGCGCTTCGTACGCCGGCGTGAGGAGCGGAGTTGCCTGCATCCTCGGCACGATGACCGACTGCTCCAGCAGCGAAGCCGCGAGCGCCACTGCGAGCAACGCGACGATCGTCGCCGCGTTGCGTCGCGATTCCAAAGAGGCGGCTACGGTGATTCCAACAGCGGTAATCGCGAGCCAATCGCCGGTCACGCATAAAGACCGCACGCATGCAGCGATCGTCGCGGCGAACGCCGGCGTCGGGCCGAGGTGAGCGAACGCAATCGGGGCGAAGATAAATGCGAAGCCCGCCATCGCACCCGCCCAAAGCCCAAGAACGAGAAGTCGTAGTATGAACCACATATGGTAAGCGATTCAACCACCCGCAAGCCGGACCCGTTAACCGTTGCGACCGACGTAGCCCGCGAAGCGGGTTCGCTGCTGCTCGCGCGCGCCGGCGGACCGCTCGACGTTCGCGAAAAAGGGCGCCGCGCGGATCTCGTTACGCTGGCGGACAATGCGAGCGAAAAACTCATTATCGCGCGTTTGCGTTCCTCGTTTCCACGTGCGGCGATCCTTGCCGAAGAAAGCGGCAGCAGCGCCGGTTCCAACGACGAGCGCTGGATCGTCGATCCGCTCGACGGAACGACAAACTTTGCGCATGGATATCCGATTTACTGCGTCTCGATCGCTTACGAACGCGCGGGCGAATGTATTGCAGCCGTCGTGTACGCGCCTGCGATGAACGAACTATTCGCAGCCGAGCGCGGAGGCGGCGCAACGTGCAATGGTAGGTCTATTGTGGTTTCATCGATCGGGCTTCTCGGCGAAGCGATGGTTTGCACCGGATTCCACCCTGCAGACTTTTCCCGGAACGCGAAGTACTTCGAAGCCGCATCGAATCACGCTCAGGCCGTGAGGCGCGACGGATCGGCTGCCCTGGACTTGGCCTATACGGCTTGCGGACGGTTTGACGGCTTTTGGGAATTCGATCTCAGTCCGTGGGACGTTGCGGCGGGAACGCTGATTGTGTTGGAGGCCGGCGGCCGCGTAACTCGGGTCGACGGATCGCCATCTTCGGTCGATGCGCGTTCCATCTTAGCATCCAACGGGCGCATACACAGCGAGTTCTCGCAACTGCTGCAGCTTGGCGGTTGACGAGCGGCGTATCACGACGCGATAGGCGCGCGCTCGGACCAGTTTCCGCCACGCAACTTCGCTGCCGTCATGAGCGCTCGCGCGCTCCACGCAACGATCCACGCAAGCGGAATCGCGTACAGGCCGATGTGCAGCCGCTCGATCCCGAACCAGGTCAACGGCAAGACGAGAATGCCGCAGAGAATCCCGACGAACATGGAGAAGCGGGTATCGCCCGCGGCGCGAATCGGTGCGATCCCGATCATCGCCCAGCCTTTGATCGGCAGCGTCAGCATGTGAACCGCGAGCGGAAGTGCGGCGGCGCTTGCAACGGCCGCGTTCATCGTAAAGAGGTATGCGAGCGGCCAAGCAAAGATCGCAACCAGAACGCCGGCGAGCGTCGTGACGAGAAACGTCATGCGCATCGCCCGTCCCAAAAACCAGCGGGCGCCATTTGGATCGCGCGCGCCTAAACGCTGGCCGATAACGGTTTGCGTTGCGCTTTGCAGCGGGCTTGGAACGACGAAGGTAAGGTCCGAAACGACGTTGAGCGCGCGGAATCCGGCAATCGCGGTCGGTCCGAGCGCCGCAAGCATCGCAACGATTGCAATATCGGGTCCCACCACCGCGAATCCGAAAATGCTTTCCGGAATGCCGAGACGCGCGCATTGCAGCGCAAGCTTCCAGTCGATGTTCGTTCGCGCGAAGATTCGATACATCGGTTTGCGGTAGGCATACGTCAGCGCGAAGACCGCCGCTATCGTTTCGGATATCAGCGTTGAGACGCCGGCGCCGACGATTCCGTACGGACGATGCGTCCACCATCCGAGCGCGAGCGCGAGCAAGAGCGGGATATGCACCACGTTGATAATCGCGAGAAGATAAACGCCGAGTTTACGATTTCCCGCGGCACCCAATCCGACGATGAGCGTCGCCGAAACGTTGATCGGAATCAGCGACGCGCATCGCAAGATTAAATATATTCCCGACGCTCGGGTCGATGCGAGCGAGCCGATCATGTGCCCGATCGCCGGAATGCCGAGCGGAATGCTAATCGCGAAGGCGGCGATCGCTACGATGAAGGGAACCAGAAATCCGGCGCGGACCGTGCTTGCAAAACCGTCCACGTCTTCGGCTCCGATGCGCTGGGCCGCAATGATGCCCAGCCCGCTCCAAAGACCGCCGATCGTCATCATCAACGTAAAGAAGATCGTCGTTGCAGCGGTGACGCCGGCGAGCGCGACGGTGCCGAGATACCCGATCGCGATGGTGTCGACGATGCCGAGCAGTTGGTCGCCCAGCATCTGCACGGCAAGCGGAAAAGAAAGGCGCCGGAATGCGGCGCCTACTCGGGTATGGTCGACAACCATCGACGGCGGCAAGCGATCCTGGGTCATCCCGAGGGCAGCGGTTCCCTCAGGCGGTCGAGCGTTGCAAAGAACCGTTCGATTTCGTCATCGGTCGTATAAAAATGCGGGCTCACGCGGATTCCGCATCCGGGACGGTAATCGATGAACACCCGCTCCGCGATTAGTTCTCCGCGCACTCGCTCGGAGCCGGGAAAATCGATTCCGATCCAGCCGGTGCGGCAAGCGGGGTCGAGCGGCGTATTGATCTGCAGCTCGCGCTCGCTCGCATTCTCGATAATTTTGGTCGTGAGCCGCACGTTGTGCTCGCGAATCCGTTCGACGCCGATCGAGCGGATGATATCGTGGCCCGGCTTAGCGACGATATAGCCCGGGATCGTCGGGGTTCCCGTTCCGAACCGGTACATCGAGGGTGCGTAGCGGATCGGCGCATCTTCGAAAGCGAACGGCGCGGCATGTGCCATCCATCCCGTTACGGCGGGACGGAATCGCTCGAGCATCGACGGTTTTACGTAGATCCAGCCGCATCCCGGGCCGCCCAAGAGCCATTTGTGCGAACCGCCGGTAACCATGTCCAGATCCCAATCGACGACGTCGTACGGATAGACCCCGGTCGTTTGATACGCATCCACGCACAAGAGCGCGCCCACGTCGCGGCAATGTTGTTGAATCGTGCGGATGTCTGCAATAGCGCCCGACACGTAGTACGCATGTGAGAGCACGGCGATAGCCGTACGTTCGCTGATGGAGGCGATGATGCGCTCGGTCGGGATCGTCATGCCGTCGCTCGATGGAATCGTCACCGATTTTGCACCGTACCGTTCCCACTCGGCCCATACGTACGTCAGCGACGGAAACTGCAGCGTTTCGTACACGACTTCGTTTCGCGCGCCGCGGAAATCGATGCAGGTCGCGATTGCGGACTGCAATGCCGAGACGTTGGGGCCCAAGAACACGCTTCCCGAAGGCGCTCCGATAATCGCGCCGATGCCGTCGGCGATCGCACCGATCGCGGGCAGCCACCGCTCCCAGGCTTCGGGTCCATCGGTCGCCCATTCGTCCCAGTATGCATCGAGCGCGGATCGCGCGCCGAGCGGCGCCGCTCCCATCGAGTGACTTACCAGATACGTCGAATTTGCGAGTACCGGAAATTGATCGCGATGGAGTGCGCCCGTCGCCGATGCATTCATATTAACCGTACTCATCCTGCACTCGCTCCCAAATGCGTGCGGACTTCCCAGAGTTCCGGGAAGAACTTATACGAAAGCGTGCGGGTTAGGAAATCCGCGCCCGAAGAGCCTCCGGTTCCTTTTTTAAATCCAATCATGCGTTCCACCATGCGGACGTGCCGCGAACGCCAAAGCAAGAACCGTTCGTCCAGCTCGATGAGTTCTTCGAGCAACAAGTATAAATCGTAGTACCGGTCCTCTCCCATGTAAATGCGCCGGAACGATTCGACGATCTCTTCGCTCGTTGCCACCGCGAAGCCACGGCGGCCGAGCAACGCCTTAACGCGTTCGTAGAGCGACGGCTCGTCCAGATGATGTTCGAGCCGCGCGCGTTCGTCCGGAGTCATCTCGATGTGCGCGAGCGTCTCGAGACGCCGCACGCCGCACATGAATTCCAATTCGCGAAATTGGATCGACTGAAATCCGCTCGCCGGGTTTAAATTATCGCGAAATGCGTTGAACTCTTGGGGCGACATCGTCTCGAGTATGTCGACCTGCGCTTCGAGCAAGCGTTGGATCGTGTGGATGCGCCGAAAGTATTTTGTTACGCGCAGCAAATCGTCGCGATCGATTGCAGCCATTATCGCATGAAGTTCGTGCAGCAACTGCTTGAACCACAGTTCGTAGACCTGATGGATAACGATAAAGAGCAGCTCGTCGTGATGCGCCGGCGACGAGAGCGGGTTTTGCAGTTCCAGCAGGTCGCTGACGCGCAAGTACGAGCCATAGGAGACGCGCTCGTCCACCTAGTGCGCCGTTCCGGTGAAGGCCGGGATTTTTGCGGTAGCGGCCGGCAAGAGTTTCATACGCTGCTGGCCTTACGGGGCTCGCCGGCCTTCTCCTCGAACGGCGGCGGGAACTACGGAGGGAATATGAAGAGAGATCTCGCGCTTGCCGCGATCGCACTGCTGACGGCGTGCTCGCACTCGAGCCAATCATCGCAATCGACATCACAGGTTACGCCGGGACCGGCCGGGACGAATGCGACCGGATTCCCCCTCTACGAGGGAAGTACGGTGATCGCATCGCGCGACTGGACGCAGTCGGTGAACAACGCGACGGCTGCAACGCAAAAGGGCGTCTTCAGTCAAGGCGCGGGAACGTACGCTGGACGCGATGTCATCGCGCATACCTCCGCGACCGTCTCGCAACTGCGCGGATGGCTCGATGCGATGGCAAAGAGCCCGCCTGCCGGATATACCGCCGCATCGGGCGGTGCCGGAATGCAGGAGGCACGAAGCCGCGCGCAATCGTTCGGACTGGATTTCGACGTATTCCAGAGAGATGAAAGCGGAAAGCGGCACCATCTCGTCGTTATCGCGATCGACCCCGGTGTATTGCAGGGCAAGGCCGGTCCGATGCTCGGCTTCGTCAACAAGTACAGGATGCTGCCGCAGAGTTTGCGCGACCCACTCGACGCGCAAGCAAAGCAACGCACCGGATTTTCGATAAGCGATGCGTTGAGCCCCGATACTCCGATCGGCGCGTCGCTCGGTGCGCTCGATCAGCTGCGCCAATCGGGTGACCGGGGAATCGTTATCGTCGATGCAGCGAAGCAGTAACCCTATCTGAGGCTGAATCCTTCGAACGCCAGGAGGCACCTCCGGCGCGATCCCGGAG
>JALYTY010000027.1 GCA_030854045.1 Vulcanimicrobiota bacterium
GCCACCGTTACATCGAGAGCCCACGCAACGGCACAGTACATTACGCAAGCCGTACTTCGCCACGATCTCGTTCAAAGCGTGACCGCTTCCGGCACGGTGAATCCGCAGAACACGATCTCGGTCGGCACGCAAGCTTCCGGGACGATATCGCAATTATACGTCGATTACAACAGTAAGGTAAAAGCGGGCCAAGTACTCGCCCGGATCGATCCCAGCACGTTTCAAGCGCAATTGGATCAAGCGCAAGCATCATTGATGCAAGCGCAAGCGCAGGCCGCGGAAGCGGCGGCGAACGCGGATGCATCGACTTCCGGTATCGCGGTTGCGCGCGCAAACAGCAACGCGCAATCCGCAGCGGCCGATGCCGCCGAAACGAACATCGCCAAAGCCAAAGCCGCGCTACGGCTTGCAGCGCAGCAATCGGCACGCGATGAAACGCTGCTGCAACAAGGTTATGTTCCGGAATCGACCGTGCAAAGCGATCGCTCTGCCGTCGATCAAGACGAAAGCGCTCTGGCTGCGGCGCAGGCATTCTACGCGCAAGCCCAAGCACAGGCGGCCGCGAGCAATGCAACGGTCGGGCAAAACGGCTCCAGCGCCGCCGCGCAGGCGTCGAGCGCGCAGGCCGCACAGTCCGCAGTTGAGGTTGCGCGGGCGAACGTAGAACAAGATCAAGTAAATCTCGCGCATACCGTCATTACTTCACCGGTCGATGGAACCGTTGTTTCTCGCGCGATCTCCGTGGGCCAGACCGTTGCCGCATCGTTCAATACGCCGACGCTTTTTGCAATCGCTCAAGACTTGAACAAAATGCAAGTCGATATCAACGTCGGCGAGCCGGATATCGGCAACGTTAAGAAAGGGGACGCGGTCGGTTTCTCGGTTCTTGCCTACCCGAATGAAACGTTTCGCGGAACCGTTTCACAGGTTCGGATCAATCCCCAAACGCTCAACAACGTCGTAACCTACGACGTCGTGGTCCTGGTCAACAACGGCTCGAACAAACTTCTTCCGGGAATGACGGCCAACGCGACGATCGACGTCGCGAAAGCCGGCAACGCGCTGATCGTTCCGGCCGGCGCCCTGGAGTTCCATCCGGCCGCCGGTAGCCTGCGCGGCCATCGCACGAGTGCGCGGTCTCAATCGAACGGGACTTCGGCCGCGTCGCCATGGGGGCAAGTAACGGCAAACGGCGCTCCGGCAAACGCGGCGGTAACGGCAGGCTCGAGTGGCTCGCTCTGGATCGAAGACAACGGCGCTCTGCGGCACGTACGCGTAACCGTGCTGCTTACCAACGCAACGGATGCAGCCGTTTCGCCGATCCGGGGAACGCTTAATGTCGGCGATCGCGTCGTTGTCGCAACCGGGGGAGACGCGGTCAATTCGCCGTCTCACCAAACGGGCTCACCGTTAAATGGCAATCAAGCCCAGATGCGCGGCGCAACGCGGGGGATCCACTAATGACGCCGGTTGTCTGCGTTAAGGCGCTTCGTAAAATCTACCGCATAGGCACGGACCGGGTCGCCGCGCTCGACGGCATCGACCTTCAGATTGATCCGGGAGAGTTTGTCGCCGTCATGGGTCCGTCGGGGTCGGGCAAATCGACCTTCATGCAAATCGTCGGTTTGTTGGACAGTCCGACGGGCGGCTCGTACGAATTCGAAGGCGTCGACGCGTCGCGTTTCGATGCCGACCACCGGGCGGATATCCGCAGCCGCCGGCTTGGATTCGTCTTTCAATCCTACAATTTGCTTCCACGCACGAGCGCGGTCGAGAACGTCGAACTCCCCATGATTTACGCGGGAACGCCCGACGCCGTGCGCCGAGAGATCGCACTTGAGAAGATGAAAATCGTCGGGGTCGATCATCTCGCGAAACACAATTCGAATCAAATGTCGGGAGGTCAACAGCAGCGCGTTGCGATCGCGCGATCGCTCGTAAACGATCCCGGACTCATCCTGGCGGACGAACCGACCGGCGCGCTGGATACGCGAACGTCGGAGGACGTGATGCGCATTTTCCACGAGCTCAACGAGGAACGGAACATCACGATCATGCTCGTTACGCACGAAGCCGACGTCGCACGCTACGCACGGCGCATCGTGACGTTTCGCGACGGCCGCGTCACCTCCGACATCGTCAACGACGATCGGCGGGCGGCATGACGATGGGAGCAACATTGCGCTTAGCGGTTCGTGCGCTGATTCGGAACAAGGCGCGTTCGCTGCTCACGATGCTCGGCATCGTGATCGGCGTCGCGGCGGTAATCGTTACGGTAGCCATCGGCAGCGGCGCCCGAATTTCCGTCCAGAACAGCATCAATTCCCTCGGCTCCAATCTCATCGTCGTCCAGCCGGGCTCCGTAACGCAAGGCGGCGCGCGAAGCGGCTTCGGCTCGGCGTCGACGCTGACGCCCGCCGACGGCATGGCGATCGCAAAACTGCCGGGCGTTGCGGCGGTCTCGCCGACGGTTACGCTGCGCACGCAAGTCATCGCCGGAGGAAACAATTGGCAGACGAGCGTCAACGGTGTGGCTCCGACGTATGCGTTCATTCGGTCCTGGCCCACGCAGTCGGGCCGCTTCTTCAACGAAGCCGACATGGCTTCCACGGCAAAAGTCGCCGTGCTCGGCCAAACGGCTGCCTCGCAACTCTTTCCCGACGGCGGCAACCCTATCGGTCAAACGGTGATCGTCAAAGGCGCGCCGTTCACCGTAGTCGGTACCCTTACGGCTTTAGGACAAAGCGGCATGGGACAAGACCAAGACGATACGGTTCTCATTCCGTACACGTCGGCGATGGAGCGGCTTACCGGCCTTACGACCGTAAACAGTCTCATGATCTCGGCAGCTACGTCCGATCGGATCGATCCGGTTCAAAGCGAAGTGACGCAGCTTCTCGAGCAGCGCCATCGCATCGTGCCGCCGCAGCAAGATGATTTTCAAGTGCGCAACCTCCAGGCGATCGCAACGGCGGCCACGTCCACCGCCACGATTATGGAGTTCTTGCTCGCCGGCGTCGCCGCGGTCTCGCTTATCGTCGGAGGCATCGGCATCATGAACATCATGATGGTCTCGGTCACCGAGCGCACGCGAGAGATCGGGCTTCGTATGTCGGTCGGCGCGCGCGGCAAGACGATCCTAAGACAATTTTTAGCCGAATCAATTCTGCTCGCAACGATTGGAGGCGTAATCGGCGTAGTATTTGGAGCCGCCGCAACGGCCGCGGTTGCGCTATCGTCCGGCTGGCCGACGGTAATCCCTCCGGCATGGATCGCCCTCTCGGTCGGGTTCAGCACCATCGTCGGCGTCTTCTTCGGATACTATCCCGCGCGTAAAGCGGCGCAGTTAAATCCAATCGAAGCATTGCGTTTCGAATAGTCACATCACCGCAAGACTATCCGTTCTCGATGCATCTCTTTTGTTGCTTCGAGGTAGTTCGGTTGAATCTGAGAACCGCGTTTCTTGTTATCGCCGTCGCGTTCGCTATTTACCCATTGCACGCAGGCGCGGTGCAGGAGCGTGCCGTCACGGTCAACGACCGCGAACGCATTAACCTAACGGTATACAACGGAGGCACGGCGCTCGTGCACGATCGTCGCCGTGTCGGCCTGAACTCCGGAATCAATCGAATTGCCTGGCGCGATGTCAGCGCAAAGATCGATCCGACATCGGCATTGCTTGAGAGCATCGACTTATCGAGTCCGATTGAGGTACTCGAACAGAACTTTAATTTCGACCTCTTGGATCCGTCCGCTCTGCTGCACGCCAAGGATGACGATCAAAACGTCGATGTCGTGGAATCCATTCCGGGAGACTGGCAGATCCTGCAGACGACCCTGCCGTACGTGAAGTCGTCCTCATCCGCGGCTACATGGGCCGTGCGCGTACCGCGTGATGGCACCGCCGTACTCGCCTACACCGCTCGCACAACATGGTGCGGTCCATCGTGAACATCCGCACCAGGCTGCGAGCGGCCGCGATAGCATCGATGATCTTACTCCAGATGAGCGTCGTTGCGCCGACTGCGTCGTGGGCAACGCCGTCGCTGGCGGCATCCGCGGCGGACTTCTATCCCGTTCCATCGCCGCTTCCCAGCGGGTCACCGGGCGACGTTATCTGGCAACGACCGCTAACCGGCGGAGCGGCCTTACCCGCGGCCGGTACGAACACGCTGGTTCTCTACCACACGATCTCGGCTTCCGGCCGCGACGTCGCTGTGTCGGGAGTTATTTCTCTGCCGAAAGGCGCGGCGCCGGCTTCGGGATGGCCCGTGATTAGTTGGACGCACGGTACAACGGGAAACGCGCCGCAATGCGCCCCTTCGAAGTCTCGTGCGTTGAACGTAGAGCAGCGGTTCGTCGACGGTTTCGTCGGCGCGGGATATGCGGCCGTGCAGACCGACTACGAAGGTGAAGGGACGCCGGAGATCCATCCGTACTTTGCGGCACTTTCGAGCGCGCACGATGCAATTGACATCGTACGAGCCGCACGGCACATCTATCCCAGTTTGAGCGATCGCTGGCTCGCGATGGGCCATTCCGAAGGCGGCGCCGCGGCGATCTTTGCGGCTCAGGAAGGACCACGCTGGGCACCGCAACTGCATCTCGCCGGCGCGGTCGCACTCGCCCCTGGAGCCAACATTGGAACGTTTCTCCACAATCTTCACGCGTCGCAGGAGCCCACCCCGATGCTGGTACTCCTTGCGATGATGATCGCCGGCATTGCCTCAAGCGACCCATCGATCGATCTACGTTCGCTCTTAAGTGACCGTGCGTTGGCGCTGATGCCGACGCTCCGGCAACGGTGCGCCGATGATTTGATGGCGGCGTCGAGTTGGACGACGATGCCGCCGTCTCGATTCTTCCGTCCGGAGGGCAATATTGGGCCGCTGATGCAAGCCTTTGTAAAAAACGACCCCGACCTGGCGCGCGTCGGGGTGCCATTGCTTCTCGTTCAAGGAACGGACGATACGATCGTGCCGCTCGCGTTAAGCAACGGCCTGAATTACTCGTTGTGCCTCCAAGGAACGTCGTTGCAATACGACCGCATCGACGGGGCGACTCATGATACCGTAATGCCGATCAGCGCTGCACGGGTGCAGACGTGGGTGGCGGAGCGTTTTGCCGGAAAACGCATGCGTTCGACATGCGAACATTGACGCAGCGCCCTTTTAGCGGCTTGCGATTGGGAATAAGGGGCGTGGGCCGAGCGGCACAGCCTTCGCTCCGGATTTCACCGCCCACGCGTTATACAAGCTCGCCTTGCCGGTGTACTCGCGTTCGAGCCGAGCGTAGAGCCTAAGACTTGCTTGGGCGAGCGGTTCCGCCGTCGTCAACGTCATCACGTCTTCGCGAAACTGACCCGGCTTTTGAATGAAGTCTTCGAAGTTCTTCGGCGACGATGTGAGGCCCGCTACCATTGCATCGATGACGTCGATTTGCGGCTGCTGCAGGGCGTTTCCCGATGCCCGCGCGGTGCGGATTCGGTGCAGCTCGTTGAGCATGATATCGGTGCGGTCGAGCAGATCGAATATGCGGCGCTGCTGCGCGAACCGGGCTTCGTATTGCGCTGCCGACATCGTACTTTGCGGATCCGGCCGTTCGTCGAGCGGAAACCGATACGTCGTGCCGTCTAAATGGAATGCGATCGTGTAGCGCCCGGGCGGAAGCGTCGGCCCCTCGTCGGGACCGCGAAAGAAAAACGGTGCGTTATCGTAACGAGTAGGACCGTCGATCGTAAAATCGTACAGGAATTGATTTTTTCCATCGGAGTTGCTGATCCAGTGCGACGTGCCTTCTTGGCCGGTAAAAACGTCGTGTTCTCCTTCGATATGGCGGACGCGACGTTGCTTGGCATCATATATATCGATCGTCGGACGCGTCTTGGCTTCTCGCGGAAGCCAGTAGTAAAGCGGCGCTACGAGCGGTCCGCCAAAGAGTCCTCCGCCGGGTTGCGAAGCGACGAAATCGGTGTAATGGCCTTCATCGTTGCGATAAGAATAGAGCGCATACGCAGGTCGCGGGCCGATCACCAGCGGCGAGGCCGGGACGCCGCAGCCGGCGGACTGCACCACGCGCGCATCGTCCATAATCCATATTCCTCGACCGTGCGTAGCGATGATGAGATCGTCGAATTGCGGTTGAAAACGGATATCGCGAACTTCGACCGAGGGTAGATTATTTTGAAACGACTGCCACGTTGTCCCGCGGTCACATGAAATACGGACCCCACGATTCGTTCCCGCATAGACGATGTTCCGATTCCTGATATCGGGACGAACCGCGCGCACGAATTCGCCGGGCGCGAAGCCGTCGGTGATTTTCTGCCAGCTACTGCCGAAATCTCGCGTGACGTAGAGGTACGCCGCGTTGTCGCCGACGGCATGGCGATCGGCGGAGAGGTACGCCGTTCCCGCAATGAGCGTGGACGGCGCGATTGTTTCGATGGAACTGTCGGCAGGGAGACCGGGCGGCGTCACATTTCGCCACGTCTTGCCGCCGTCGCGCGTAAGATGCGCGAGCCCGTCGTCGGAACCGGTCCAAATCTCGTCTCTGCGCGAAGGGGACGTCTCGATATCGAGCAGCGTCGCGTAATTCTCCGCACCCGATTCGTCCTGTGTTACGGAATCCTTCGCACCTTGCTGCTTCGATTTATCGTTACGCGTGAGGTCGGGGCTGATCGCTTTCCAATGCGCTCCGCGATCGGAGGTCTGAAACACCACGTTGGCGCCGATGAAGGCAATGCGCGGATCGTAGGAAGCAAATGCGATCGGCGACTGCCAATTGAACCGGTACCTGCTCTTTGCCAAGACGAAGTCTTCCGCAGCGGTCCCGCGGTATGGCCGAACGTTCGGAGCCTCGTGCGAAAGACGATCGTAAATTTGGATCTCTCCGTTCTCCGAGTCGGCCCATATCAAGCGGGGATCGCGCGGATCGGGGACCGCCCACTCCCCGTCGCCTTCGACCGGCTTAAACCAATCCGCGTTGCTGATGCCGTCGGCGTTGCCGCTGAACGCAGGTCCGCAGAAGGCGTTGTTGTCCTGTAATCCACCGCAGACAAAGTACGGAACCGTATTCGAAGCCGCAACGCGATAGACTTGTGCGACCGGCATATTGCGCGAGTTGGCCCATGTCGCGCCGCCGTTGGTGGAAATTGCGATACCTCCGTCGCCTGCCAGTGCCATGCGCTGCGCGTCGGACGATATCCACATGTCGTGCAAGTCCGAATGCACTCCGAACGCCGACAGATTGAACGTTGCGCCGCTGTCGTACGACGTAGCGAGCAGCATGCTGACACCGTAAACGGTACTTTCGCTCGTCGGGGATACGCGAACGTGTGAAAAATAAAACGGACGCTGGTTTGCAACGCTGTCTTTGGTCGCCAGTTTCCAGGTCGCACCGCCATCTTGAGATCGCCAAAGAACGCCGTCACGCGATTCTACGAGCGCATAGACGCGCTTCGGATCTGAGGGCGCGATTGCGAGGCCGATTCGGCCGATCGGCGTCTGCGGAAACCCGTTCCCCGTTACGACATTCCATGTTTTGCCGCCGTCCGCGGAACGATAGAGCGCATCGTCGCCGAGAGCGCCGCTAATCATCGCCCAGGGTCGCCTAAGCACGTGCCACATCCCGGCGAAAATGATGTTCGAATTTGCCGGGTCCATCACCATATCGCCGACACCCGATTGCGGCGAGATATAGAGTGACTTGCTCCAGCTTCCGCCGCCGTCGAACGACACGTAAGCGCCGCGGTCGACGCTAGGAGCGAATACGTCGCCGAGCACGCCGACGATGACGTGCCGCGGATCCTTGGGATCGAGGAGGATGCGCGAAATGCCGGGCGCATCGGGAAACGCCATCTTCGTCCAGGTTCGGCCGCCGTTCGAACTGTGGAAAAGGCCGCTCTGCTGGATGATATCGTTGCGCGGATTCGTTTCGCCGGCGCCTACCCAGAGATTTTGATCGTCGCGCGCATCGACCGCGATCGCGCCGACCGATGCAAGCGCGATGCCGTCCGAAACGTTCTCCCACGAAACGCCGCCGTCAGTCGATTTCCACACTCCGCCGCCCGCCGTCCCCGCGTAGTACAGCAGCGGGTGCGCGTCGCTGCCGACGATTGCGCTCGCGCGGCCTTCCGGCAACGCCGGCCCCAAGGAGCGCCAGCGCATCTGCGCCGCCGGGCGTTCGTCGGCGCGTGCTGATGCGAAAACCGCCGCGAACGCTAAGGCGCCCGCCGCGATCGCGACGTGTTTCCAGTTCATTCTCGCTTATGAGCCTTCGTCTTGAACGACGTTTCCGTCGACCTTTACCAGGTTCCGCAGATCTTTGCTCTGCGTGTCGAGCCACTTTCCGTCTACGAGCTTCCAGGTGTCTTGCGATTTGCTCGTGACGGAAAGCTGATGCTTGCCGTCGGGAGCCTGGATATCGCCTTCGATATGGAGCCCCGCGACGGCAACGAGCGTGTTCGCGTCCTGCGCCGCGAGGCTATCGACCGTCGCGTCGCACGTCGTGACGTGGAGTTGTTTTAGCTGTTGTTTTCCCATTGCAACGACCTCATCGCGGGTGTGCTGCTTGCCCTTGATATCGACGTTGACGAAACCGGGAGAGAGGATCGCAAATGCGGCGTCCAGATTGGCGTCGCTTGGATCGAGCGCCGCAGCGCAGGTGAGCTTGTAGCCGTCGCCGAGCGTCTTTTGGGCGCCGTCGGGCACATCGGCGGCGAGCGCGATAGCGCCCGCACACGCGAGCACAGCAGCGAAAATCAAGGCAGTCGTCGGTTTCATGGTTGATGGAGCCTTTCAAAAAGACGGGCGTTTGGTTCTACGGAGGTGGCTTCGCCGTGTTTCGCACAGCGGCTCCTATCGGCGCGCGAAAAATCGCTGCCGCGTCCGCAAGGGTTTGGATAGGCGCCGGCACCGTCCCTCGGAGGCACGCACGCAGCGTTGTTCGCGGCTATTCGTCCGATATAGGAACTTGAGGGAGATTCGAGCGGCACGTGAAGTTTGGGTTTTTGGCGAGATTTTCAACCGTTCTGTTGGTCGTAACCATAGGAATCGCAGCTGCCTTGTCGTTCGCGTTTACGCGCGCGCACGACGCAAGCGTCCAGTCCGATCTTGTCGCCACCGCCGCAGGTACTGCTAGCGCGAAGCTCCAGCGCCCGCTCGATGCCTACGTCAGAAACCGCCGCTCGCGCTCCGCACGTGCCGACTTGGCCGATGCCGTCGCACAGATCGAAAATTTTTCCGGACTCGTCCGCGACGTGCGCGTGTACGCAACCGATGGCACGCCGCTCTTTGCCGCGCCGTCGAAGCATGACGGTGCGCTGATCGGTCGCGCGCTAAACGAACAGAACATTACGCAGACATCACCCTTCTTTGGAAATGGAGAAGAGTTGCTCACTGCGGCGATTCCGATTGCAAGCAACCGCGGCTATTCGTACGCCGGCGTCATTGCAATCGATCTTTCTCTTTCGCAGATGAGCGCGCAAACGGAGGGCGAAAGCCGTTTTATCGTTTACGCAACCGTCGGTGCGAGCGCGCTCATTTTTTTATCGCTGCTCACGCTCGCGATCGCAGCGCAACGCGAACTGATCCGCCGGCGGCACATTGCCGAAACGACCTTCCTGCAAACGATGCAAGGCATTGCCGCGATCGTCGACCAGCGCGACCCGTACACGGCCGGTCACTCACAACGAGTCGCGGACTACTCGGTGCAGATCGCGCGGCGAATGGGCCTAGCGCGTACCGCCGTCGATGACGTGCGATGGGCTGCGTTGCTGCACGACCTGGGAAAGATCGGCGTTCCCGACGACATTTTGCTCAAACCGTCCGCGCTCGATGTCCACGAACGCAATGTTATCGCGCAGCATCCATCGATCGGCCATGCAATCCTCTCGCAAGTAGAGGCGATGGAAAACATTGCTCCGTGCGTGCTGCATCATCACGAACGCTGGGACGGAACCGGCTACCCCTCCGGATTGCGCGCCGATGCAATACCGTTGTTATCGCGCATTATCGCAGTCGCGGACAGTTTCGATGCGATGACGACGAACCGTCCCTACCGAAACGGCCTGAGCGTTGCAGAGGCGCGCGCACGTTTGATTGCGGGCGCCGCGTCGCAGTGGGACGCAGCCTGCGTGCACATTGCGGTCGCATTGATCGACGCTGCAGCGCTCGTTCCGCCGATCGGCGAGAGCGGCTGCTTCGGTCAGCGTCTCGCCAGGGCGACCGCTACAGCCTAACGTCTTCGGTCGCACCGCCGCCGCCGACGATGATGCTTCGCGTTGTTTCCCCGGCTTCGTCGCTCCATGCGTGCAGTGTGTATGTTCCCGGCTTGACGCCCTCTATCGCATACCTTCCGCGACCCGCTTGCGCGAATGGGCCGTCGACCACGACGATAACCGCGTGCATCATTGCGTGAATGTGGCAGCGCAACGGCACGATGCCGGATTTCGTCATCGCTACAACTTTGCCCGGGCCGGAACCGTAGTAACCGATATCGAATGCGTCCGCCGGGCCGTCGGAATAAATGCTGTGATAGTAGTCGTCATCGTTGGGGAAGCGCACGCTGCTTCCAACCGGCACGATCGTTACATCGGGAATAAACTCTCGATTGCGATTGCGCACCTCAATTTCTTGACCTGCAGCCACGCGATCGGGGGCATCGATCCACAACACCGTCGCGTTCGTCGCCCCGGTAATCGCAACCGTGTCGCTCGGCGCAGCACCGAATAATGCAAAGGCCAGGACTAATGCCCCGGCTGCGTTACGAGGAAATTTTTTCCGATCGGTCACCGTCATGTTCGGCTCCATTCACGCATCGTGATACCTCTTTAGTGTTATGTCGGCACGGCGCTGAGCCGGCTTCACCTGCGCGCACTTCACTACAGGCGTTCCCGGTTGGGAAGCCGTCGCGGATCACATTTTGTACTCGGCGCTCAATCCGAGGGCGAATCCCGCAGAAGTGGCACAGTAAGGACCGAGTCGAGCCGGAATAGCGTGCCCGGTCGCGTCTTCACTTAAAAATATCGTTCATACTGCTCGAACGTAATTGTGTGCCCGATGCCTCGCGCCTACCGCATGCAGTCGCCGAATCGTGCGCAGAGTTCGCGGCGGCCAAAAGCCGTGATCGAAAGCGCGCGGCTATCGTCTTGCTGCGACACCCAACGCTTGCGCAGGAACGATTCCAGTATGGCGGATCCAATTGCGCCCCCGATGTGCGGACGGCGTTCGCTCCAATCTAAACACGCATAGGCGAAACGGCGGCGCATCGCCCGAGCTTCGGATACGTCGATGCCGATAGCTCCTAAGTGCTTCGCACCCTTCTCCGTGACATCGTAGGCGGACGGGCCTTCGGCGCGCAGCCAATCCAGCGCGATGAAACGGTCGTGCAACGCTACGGAGACTGTGCCGGCCATATGGTCGTAACACGTTCGCGCACTTCGTAGCCGGGTCGGCGTACTCGGCACAAATGTTTGGCCCGAAGCGCCGGCCAGAATATTGAGCCCTTCCAAAACTCGTGCGACTTTCGCCCCACGGAGGCAGAAGTAACGATGCTTCCCTTGCGCGGCGACGGTGACGAGGCGGTCCGACGTCAGACGCCGCAGATGCACGCTTGCCGTGGACGGGCTGACGCCGGCCACAATCGCCAGTTCCGTACTCGTGCGCGCCCGGCCGTCCATAAGTGAGTAAAGTATGCGCGCCCGCGCGGGCTCGCCAATGGACGATGCGATGCGGGCGGCAGCGATGTCGCGCTCGTCTTCTGCGTTCATAGTTTGATGTTAAGCGAAGTATGGGCGTCTCGCAAGCGCTACAATGGGGAAATGATCGTGTGCATGATCCGATACCAGATCGATCCGTTTGGTCGAGATGAATTTAAGCGCTATGCCGAGAGTTGGGGACCGATCGTTCCACGTTGCGGGGGGCATCTCGTTGGTTATTTTTTGCCTCATGAGGGGACCAACGACATCGCGTGGGGACTAATCGGGTTCAATAGCTTGGCGTCGTACGAAGCATATCGCGCAGTCCTCAGGAACGACGCAGAAGCGCAAGAAAATTTCGAATACGCTCGCGCAAAACGAATGATTGTGCGGGAGGAACGCACGTTCGTCGATGTTGTCGACGGGACGTTCGGCATCCCCGCGCAAAGTGGCGGCTCGGACGCATAGCCGGAACGTTTTTGTTACGGCTGCGTGATCGCCCGGGAACCGCTCGCCACGTCGTTACGGGTTACACGCAACAGCTTGCGGACGGAGACGATTACCTGCAGGGTTGTGACGACCACTCCGGCGACAAGCACGTACAGCGCTGCGATATTAGCCGACCCATTCGAGTGCATCCAAGGCCCGGCTTGCAGAGTCAACGCGATGCCGATGGCGACCGATGCGCTAGCAATTGCCCGGATGAGTTCGTGTAATGCGCTGAGTTGCGGGCGTATGAAGAGTGCGATTGCGGAGATGGCGACGAGCGCTGTGCCGGTGATCGTGCCGACGTATGCGGCATGCCACGCCGGGGTAAGAGTCGCGTGCAATTCCAGCAATGCGTTTGCTATCGTGGCGTCGAGCGGTACGCGATGCGGACCGGCGGCGTCGAGCAAGGCAAGCAAAGCGAGAAAATTCGCAATGAACTCGGCGAGTGAGTAAGGGCGTGGCACCGGAGCAAGGGCGCTCGGCGGCCGAAGCCGGCGCGGGTCCCAGTCGAACGCGCCGCAGACCCCCATGCGGAGCCCGCCTCCATCCGGCACGCGCTCGCCCAGAATAAAGACGACCGTAACGATGCCAAATATCCAAATCAGCGAATTCCATGCTGCGCCGAGCGCGTCAAAAAAGACAAGGCCATTGTATGAGACGATCGCAAGGATGCCGCCGCCGAGCAATTCCACTGCGATGACCGCCGTTGCGATGAGGCGCAAAGTCAACCAATAGAAGGGCAGCAATTGCGGACCGATGAGATACTGTACGCGGCCGTAGCGTGCGGCGACGACGCGCGGATGGCCGTATGCTTTGATTATTTCGGCTTCTTCCTGTTCGGCGAGCCTTCTGCTGAGCGCGCTTTCCCGATCTTCGATCCGCGATTGTAAGTCGTCGCCGATCTCCGCCACGATGTCGTCCAGCGGTTGGTTTTTCGGAAGGTCGCTTCGTACCGCGTACAGGTACCGGTCGAGCATCGTCACGATGTCATGCCTCCGCAATGATGCGGTCGAGCGACGCATTGATGCGGCGAAGCTCGGCCGAAAGCTGTTCGAATATGAGTTCGCCGGCCGGAAGAAGACGGTAAAAGCGCTTGCCACGCTTGTTCTCCTCCCGCCATTCGCTGCCCAACAGTCCTTGATTCTCGAGACGACGCAAAAGCGGGTAAAGCGTGCTTTCATCGATGTCGAGCCCGGCCGCCACTAAGGCTTTACGAAGCGCGTATCCGTACCGCTCCGTTCGAAGCTGCGAAAGAACTGCAAGGGCTAAACAGCCGCGCCGTAGCTCTAAACGCAGATTTTCGAACGTGCTTGGGGATAGGCTACTGTTTCCCATATACTATGTATTATACAGTATACGATGGCGTCCTCGCTGTCAAGCGAAAATGGGCCAGCTTGAATACGGGATGACTTCGATTCTCTCGCGTGCTCCGTTCGAGATATTTCCGCCGGCATTGAACGCACCGCGAAATCCGCCGGCTCGTCACTGTTTGCGAGCGTCGAAATCTCCGAGCTTCATGCCGCCTTGCCAAAAACTCCCGTCGAAGAATCTCTGGGTGCCGGAAAAACTGACGACGCGCACTTCGCCCGTCGAAGCGCCGCCTTGGCAATTCATCTCTTGATATGGCACTCTCTGCTGCGCTACACCCATTGAAAATACCGCGTGCAAATTGGTCAGTTGCTCGCAAGGGGTGGCGGGACGCCCCGCAACGCTTTGCTTGTGGAGATCGAGCACGATCGTGTTGCCGCGCGAAAGCACGGCGTTTCCCGACCAAATTATCGTTCCAACTTCAACGTTTGCTTCGTTGATCCGCCACACGCCTTGCAGTGTTTTGCCTGTCGCGACGGCGCTCACTGCGGACGTCGGCGTAACGGTCGGCGCTGCAGCCGGTTTTACCGAAGGCACGGCAAGCGCGATACTCTCAGGCGTCGCAGTAACTCTTGCGGTTGCAGCGCGCTGCGTTTTAGATGCTATCAAACCGGTCGCGTAGGGCGCCGGCTCACTATTGGATACCGTAACTCGATCTGGCTGCACGGCCCGGCTGCGTGCGAAAACTGCCATCCAACCTCCGAATGCAACACCGGCGAGCACTACGAGTCCCGCGAGCGCAGCAACGAGCGCGGGAGAACGCATGTTGATGCGTCGCGAAAGGCGGCGCTTCGGCGAAAGCTGTAACATTCGCTTGGCATCGGCGTCGTCGAAATACGCGAGCGCACGCGGATTCGAGTGCAAGAAACGCTCAAACCGGGATTTGAATTCATTTGGAACGGTTAGGAAATATGCCAGAACTTCCGGTTGACGATGCTCTTCTTCAAAGACCGGTCGCGGCGCATCCGACGCGGCGCGGTTCGAAAAAGGCAGGTCGAACGCTATGGCAAGTTGCGCCAGGTCGGAGGCGGGCATACGAACGACGGCGCGCCGCAGGGCGCCATAACTTCCTTCGACGGAAGAGTTCCGAACGTATAAGGAGATGCGCTCCGCAACGTCGGCGGGGCTCAGGCTCGCGAGCGCCTCGTCGATCCATACCACGCACACATTCTACCCCCATGGCAGCGCGATACGACCGAGCGCTAGCAGGCGTAAGAGCTTTTATAGGGGCCCCGCCTGGCGGCACGCTGC
This sequence comes from Vulcanimicrobiota bacterium, assembly GCA_030854045.1. Taxonomy (GTDB): domain Bacteria; phylum Vulcanimicrobiota; class Vulcanimicrobiia; order Vulcanimicrobiales; family Vulcanimicrobiaceae; genus JALYTY01. The sequence continues at coordinate 14,807 of JALYTY010000027.1, forward strand.
GATGAAGCATATGCAACCGGCAAGGGCGCATATCGCCATGCTAACGACGAAGCGATCTTGCACGGCGCGCACGACGTTAGAATTTTACATTCTCGATCGCTTAACTAACGATTCGCGTTCTGCCTTTGCATCCCGTTGGGCTTGACGTATGGTACGCCAACGGGCCCGAAATTCGCCCTTGAAAAAATCGGGGAAAATCAGCTTTCGGTACAGCACAAAGAACGCGATCATCAGCACGCCGCCGACGAGTAACGCTGCAGCAATGCCGGGAAGCCTTAGCACGGTCGCAACGGCAACGTAAGCGTATGCGCAAATCCACGCTGCATATAAGATGAAGCTAGCTCGCTTCGGGCGCGGATGGCAGCGTAAAAGCTGTATCAGCGGCCAAACGGCCGTGAAGAGCAATAAAAGCGCAAGGAACCACACGATCGCCGTTGTCGCATCGCGCTCTCCTAATCTACCAACGATTGCGAAAAAGCCCACGAAGGCGGCTACGATTGAGCAATTTATATAAAGTCGGCGCCGATACTCCGGGGGTAAACGGTTCAACAACTTTTTTCCTTACTCAGTAGAGATTTTCGTCTAGTTTGCTCATATACGCCGTCCGCATGCACTAAGTCGTTTACGTCCGTTCTGCCGCGAATCATCGGCTTTTTCGATTCGCCGTCATTTTCCGCTGAGACGAACAAGGATGTTATAGGCCGTGGCGACCCTCGCCCGTATTGGATAAGACTTGTTCGCGAGCAGAACGATGCCGCTTCGCTCTCCCGGAATGAATGCGACATACGCTGCAAAGCCGCTCGTAGAACCCGTCTTGTTGATGAGGACGGTGCCTTCGGGGGCCGAGGGTGGTTCAACGCGCGTCACCTTGTTCTCTTCGAACGCGACTTCGTCGGAGTTTCCTTGCAATACGTCGGGCAACGCCGTCGGGTAGCGGTACTGCTCCCAAACGAGATCTTGTGTCATCGCTCCGATACGGTAGTAGCCGGTGTGGGTACTGGTGATTGCGCGGCGCAATGTATCGCCGGCGGCGGGAACGTTCGAGTTGGCGTCGATGAACCGAAGCAAGTCGGATGCGGTCGTCCGAATACCGTAAGCTTCCGCAGCCAGCGGGCCGGGCGACATTCGGCGCGGTTTACCGACGGCTGTGTAACCCTGCGCGTATCGCAGGAATTCCTTTCTTGGAACAACGTAGAATGTGTTCCGTAATCCCAGAGGCGTGAAGATGAAGCGCTGCATCAATGAGACAAAGTCGGAGTGCAAGCGGTTCGCCGCGACGGTGCCCAGCAACATAATGCCCGTGTTTGAGTAGAGGCGATACGTGCCGGCGGAGTGCAATGGTTTCCACTCCTTATAATATGTCATTGCGTCGCCGTCGCTCTTTACATTCTCCGGGAACTGCAATGGTAGACCGCCGGACGTATGCGTACCGAGATCGATCAGGCGGATATGGTCGAAGCTCGTCCCGCGCAGCGCCGGAAAGTCGGCACTCACGGCGTCTAATAGCGACAGTTTATCGGTGAGTTGCGCATAGGCTACTAAACTCGCGGTGAACGTCTTCGTGATCGAACCGATCTCGAAAAGTGTAGAACGTTCTATGGGCCTTCCGGTGACTGTCGATGCGACACCATAGTCAAAGATGTAATGTCGGCCGTGAATCGTTACGCCGACCGCCATTCCCGGAATGCCATACCGCTTCATCA
>JALYTY010000067.1 GCA_030854045.1 Vulcanimicrobiota bacterium
AGGATAAACGATGCACCTCGCACGCGAACGCGCTCAATTATCCGAAAAACAGACTACAACTCGTGTTTCATCCATTTTTTTCGCGATATCGTCACTATTTTGGCCCTCAAACCCTACGGGCTCCTAGAGGAGTACGCTAACCGTACCGGCAGACGATTCCTTTCGTCGTTTCCGCGACTACGCTCCACCCGAGGTCTTCGTCGAGGACGCCGCGCTCAACAGGCGTGTGGTAGATCAGCCAGGTTGCTCCAGCGGCTTCGCGGCCGACGAGCGCGCCAAGCGTCGCGCGCACGGCGTGCCCGTCGAACGGATTGTACATGAATGCGACGATCGCACCGCAGGGATAGCGGTATATGCGTGCGTCGGCGCGGATCACGGCGCGATCGCCGCTGCGCGCTCGCAGGGTCCTTACCGACGTAAGGTTCGCCGTAGCAATCTCCGCAAGGCCGGGCGACACTTCAATTCCCAATACCCGGCGAAACGGGTACTCGCTCGCCAGGAGCAGAGCGCGTCCCATTCCGCAGCCGATATCGACGAACGACGATGCTTCGATAATCTCGGCGGGAACGTGTGCGATCAGTTGCCTGAAATCGCGCACCGGCACCGGCTCATAATACGTCGCATGAAGGCCTGCATCGCCGATGCGTTCAGGGTCGAGATCCGTTAGAAAGACGATCGCCTGCGTCGTCACGCCGCACTTGCGGTCGAACCGCCGACCCGCGTTGCGTTCGTTTGCCATAGAGTTACGCGTCTCGCATAAAGGACGCCGCATAGCGTTGCGTCAACCACGCCATGCTGTGAAGTTGCCGTACCGCGCCGGTACGTGGGTCGAAGTGCCGCTCGGCGACGGATCCTTTGTGCGGGCCTGCATCATGCGCGCCGATCATCATACGGTCGATATTGCAGCATACGAAGATGTCGAGGCGGGTCCTGTGGCCGTTTTGCGCGTTTCGGATGGCGCCCTCGTGCTGCATCGCTGGTGCTCCGTGCCGGCACCTCATCGCGTTGCAGAACATGCAGTAGAGAACACCCGTTGGATCGGCGCTGCCCTTTCCGAGCGCCGCATCGCCGCGCGTTTGAGACGACTGCCGTTCATCGAGCGTAGCATCGGGGTCCGCGATATGCGCGACGGCGGGGAACCCGACGGATCCCTTCTGACCTGGGGACGGCCGCTCGACGCGCCGACGTTACTTCGCATCGAGCGATACGTGCGGGAACGGCCGGCAACGGCGATCCGGCTCTATGGAACCGCGGTGTCGCAGCTCGCGCACATTGCAGCGTGGCCGATCGCTCATCTGCGCGTTGCGGGCGAAGTTTCCGGTATCATTATGGAGTCCGTTCGCGAACTGCATCTGGAAACGACCGTCGACATCGGCGCGGCCGTAGCCTGCGCTCCTAACGTATCGACACTGCGCATCGCAACGCGCGACGCAATTTTAGATGCTCGCACGATCGCGCAATGTGGTATAACGCTGCTGGATTGCAGCGGTTTGAAGCGGCTTTTGCACCTGAACGCGCTTCCGTCGCTGCGGGCGTTGCGACTCGCGCGAATCGCCGAGGAACCTGCGCTTGACGTGCCGCATCTGCGGGCGCTGTGCATCGACGAGGTCGCCATTACGTCGCTCGATGCGCTTCACGAGATGCCCGAACTCCAGCAGCTGGACTTGCGAGGCCTCTGGCAACTGAGCATTCAGGATGCTCGATCGCTGCGATCGTTTCCGCAACTGATTCGCTGCTGGGTCGATATCGGCGGCCGCCGCAAAAACATTGAAATCTATCGTGAAGCCCGCTGGGCTTATCCGTGGCCGTTTGAATTTATCGCGCGGCTCAACGATCGAATTCCCGCTTTGCTCGCATCGAAGACCAATGCGGACCCGACCGGAGCGTTGTAGGCGTCGGCAATATCCATGTGATCTCTGTCTGCCGCAACTGCTCCGGGGCTTCTTAGCGGGACGGTGGCGGACCGAATCGTGTAGGCAGGTCGCAACGCCGGCTGCGAGCGCAATCACCAAGCCAAGCGAGCCGGTCACCGTCCCTTCAGAAGCACTCCGCCTCGCAGTTGGGCTCCGGAGGAGTTGCGGAAGCGCGGCCATTTGACGTTGCGGCAAAGGTCAGGTCGCCGCCCGTCGTGAAGCTCCCCGGCAAGCCGGGCAGGCTGTTTTGCTACTCGCGAGATTCCCCGGCGAAAATTATCGTGCATTTTGCGGCGCGCGCGATCCCGGGATTCATACCCGCCGGGTCGCAGCCGCGGTTCGAGGAAAATTTGGCGAGCGAGATTTTAATCTCGAGCGACCCATGGGAAAACCGGGTCGCCATTCTAGAGGACGGCACGCTTGCCGAACTCTACATCGAGCGCGAAGAGAAAGTCATCGGCTCGATTTACAAAGGAAAAGTACAGAACGTTCTGCCCGGCATGGGTGCCGCGTTCGTCGACATCGGTCTTGGGCGCAATGCGTTCTTGTACGTCGACGACATCAACAAACAGCCCCTCAATATCGGCGACGTCGAGATAACGCACGGGCACTCCGGCTTCACCATCGGCGAGAAGGTGAAGCGCGGCGACGACGTGTTGGTGCAGATCGTCAAAGAACCGCGTGGTTTAAAAGGCGCGCGGATTTCGACGAATATCTCGCTGCCGGGACGCTACCTCATCCTCATGCCGACCGGAAAGTATTCCGGGGTTTCGCGTAAGATCGAATCGGCAGACGAACGCAACCGGCTTAAGAGCGTGATGAAGCGCATTCGTCCCGAAGGCATGGCGACGGTGGTCCGAACCGCCGCTGCAGGCGTGAGCGAAGCGGAACTCATTGCCGATCTCGGCGTCTTAATTCGCATGTGGCACGGCATTCTTGAGACGTTCAAACGCGCCGCATCGCCGTCGCTCTTGCACCGCGACATGAATCTCATATACAAAGCAGCGCGCGATTTCGTTACCGCCGATGTCGATAAAGTCTTGATCGATAACGAGCAAGAATACCGGAAGATCCGCGAGTTTCTGCAGCTGCTCGGCCCACAATATCTCGATCGCGTGGAATATTACAATTCGGGACGCAATCTCTTCGATGATTACAAAATTACCGAAGAACTGCAAAAATTGATGAAGCCGAAGATCAATCTGCCGTCGGGCGGCTCGATTGTTATCGAATCGACCGAAGCGCTTACCGTCATCGACGTGAACTCGGGTAAGTTCACCGGCGGAAAGAATCTCGAAGACACCATCGCAAAGACGAACCTTGAAGCCGCATCGGAAATAGCGCGTCAGGTGCGCTTAAGGGATATTGGCGGCATAATCGTCGTCGATTTTATCGACATGGCTTCGGAAGCATCGCGCAGCAAGGTGATCAAAGCGCTCGAGGACGGGCTTCGGCTCGATCGGACGCGTGCGACGATTCAATCGTTCTCCAATCTCGGATTGCTCGAATTCACGCGCAAACGCGTGGGGAAAGATCTCGGCGCTCAATTGCGCGGAACGTGCCCGACCTGCACGGGCTTGGGCAGCGTCATGTCGTCGCAGTCCGTCGCCATCGAGACGTTTCGCAAGATACGCAGCTTGGGGTCGAGCAACGGACACGCGCACGGCGAGATCGTTGCCAACGTCGCTCCGTGGGTCGCTTCGCAAATGGACTTTTGGTACGACGATGAGTGCGTGCAGTTAGGCCGTGAACTGGACTCCAACATCCACGTGCGTGTCGATCCGCTGTTGCATCCCGAGCACGCGCGAATCGAACGCATCGCCGACATGAAGCAGATTAACGCGGCGGCGATCCGGGTCGGCGACGAGCACGGCGTGGAACTGCTGGTCGGACGGTTACCCAATCCTACCTCCGCGGCGGCCGTGGTAAACGGCCACATCGTAGAAGTGGAAAATGCCGCAAACAACGCGGGGAATCTCGCGCGTATACGTATCATCGACATCGAAGACAGCGAAGATTACGTCTTAGCGGAACTCATGACGTCCGCGAATGAGGCAGCGAAGAAGAAACGCGTGCGCGGTAAGCGCAAGGGCGCTCTTACCGCATCGGAACAGGCGCAGCAGTTGCGCGAGCTCGCCGAGGAAGCGGCATCGCAGCAGCAGGCTCGTCCGCCGATCGGCATTACCACGGTCACGGAAGAAGAAGAGAAGCAAGACCGCGCCGTTGTCGCGGAAGCTCGAGGCGAAGAACAAGAAGACGCAATCCTTATCGGAGCCGCAGACCTCCGGGAAGGCGGCCGCAATAAGCGTCGTCGGCGTCGCGGCCGTGGCCGCGGCCGCGGCACGAACGGTGCGCCGGGATTCGAGGCGGTCGCACAGGCCGGAATTCCCGCGCAAAGCGCGGCCGTACAGGGCGCCGAAGACGATGAAGACGACGAAGGCGACGAGAAATTCGTTGCGCCCGCGGTAAGCGTCGGCGCGCCGCAACCGTCGTCGCAAGAGCCGGGCCTGCGGCAAGATGAGTCGGGAGATGGCAAGCATCGCCGTCGCCGCCGTCGCCGTCGTCGCGGACGCGGCGGCGCTTCGGGCACGAGCCAAGGTCCAGCGATGCCGGGGCAGAGCGTCGAGCCGCCGACCGGAGCTCTGCCGACGTTGCCCGACCGTCACGTTTTCCGTGTCGGCGCAGACGGAGAAGCGCATCCGACCGGCATTACCGCGCCTCGGGAACCCTCGCGGGCAATTGAGCCCGTGCGCGGGGCGAAGCCTCCGGCCGTCGAGGCGCCGCCGCCGCATCTTACGCTTCCTCAGGAGGAACCGCGGGTAACGAAGCCCGCACGCCGCCGTCGAACCGCGGCTTCGCCGTCGCCTGCATTCGGCGGGGAGATCGAGGCGACCGCGCCTCAGCGCGCGCTACCGCCGGCTCCCGCGACCGAAACGCCGCCGGCAAAGCCCAAGCGTACGACCCGTACGAAGAAGGCCGAGACCGTTTCCCCAGCGCCCCCCGCGGAAAAACCAAAACGCACTCCCGCTAAGGCGGCGGCAACGTCGGCGAAACGCTCCGAAGCCAAGCCGAAGCGAGCCCCGCGAAAGAAAGCCGAGCCCGCAACGTCTCCATCGCCGACGAAGAAGCCATCCGCGCGCAAAAAGCCGGCGGCGACGGCTACCAGGAAGAAGAAATAACCGAAACGGACCGGCAGTCTAGAGCGACAATGCTTCTTGACGCGCGCGATTACGGCTTACGATTCGTACGCGTCGACGCGCTTGCGCCTTCACGATTCCTACCGGTCCGCTGCACGCGATTCTTGAGTTGCCGGAGAGCGTCGTTCACTTCGGCAACGTCGAACGTTGCGGGATCCAACCCTGGGAACGATTTTCATTCCGCCGTTCCGCAACGATCTAGAGAGGGAGCGAAGGCGTCACATCCCCGCGTTCGTCGTTTCTAAGCGTGCGATCCGGCCGTCGATGTATTCGACTGCGCGTTTGAGCTGCACGTCATGAGCGAGGTCCCCAAAGCGATCGCCTTTGTTGGGCGAGACGATGATGTCCGGCTTGATGCCGAGATGATTGATGTCGCGGTTGTTCGGCGTCAGATAACGCGCCGTCGTAATCTTCACCGCTGACTTATCGGGGAGGCGATAAATCGATTGAACGACGCCTTTCCCGAAGGTTTGCGTTCCGACGATTGCACCCACGCCGGTATCTTGAATCGCGGCGGCCGTAATTTCGGATGCCGACGCCGTATGCCCGTTCACGAGTACTGCAAGCGGCACGGGACTGATTGCCGTGTCGTCAGCCTCCCGCGTCGTAATGTCGGAACCGCGGGATTCGATCGAAACGATCGGGCCCGACGAGATGAATTTCGACGATACCGCAATGGCGGCGTCGAGATATCCGCCGCCGTTCTCGCGCAGGTCCATAACGATCGCGCGGGCTCCGCTGCTCTGCAGCCTGCTCAGAGCGGCATCGACCTCCGTTCCCGTAGTCAATCCGAAAACGCTAAGCGCGAGATAGCCGATCTTATTCGGCAGCATTTTTTCCAACACCGAAACCTGATGGATTTTCGCTCGTGTGATGACGATCGCGCTCGGAAGTGCCTTTCCTTGCCGCTCAATCGATAGCGAAACCGCCGTGCCTTCTTTTCCGCGCAGGTGCGAACTGGCGGTTTCCATCTTCATGCCTTTGGTGCTCACGCCATCAATCGCGGTGAGCACGTCGTCGGGCTGCACGCCCGCTTTATCTGCGGGCCCGTCCGGAATAACGTTGCTTACGTCGATGTATTTGCTGGACTGGTCCTCCTGGATGACGATCCCCGTGCCGCCGAAATCTCCGCCGTCGAGGTCTTCGTTGAGAGCGGCGAAATGCGCCGGATCCAAAAATACCGTGTAGCGATCGTGGACCGAATCCAAGATGCCGGACATTGCCGCGTACGTAAGATCCGTCGTGCTGAGCTTTGAACCGGCAGCGCGCTGCGCCGACTCTACTGCGAGATCGATCGAGCGCACGTTCGTAGCGGGGAAGCCGCTAGCGTGAATCGGCGATAGCCTATGTTTAATACCGGCGTGCTTTAGTGCCGTCGCAAGCTCGTCGTGAACGGAATCGAGCACCGCTTGTGGATCGACCTTCTTGTAGTATTGCGTTGTGAGGTTTTCGTATCCGGCGGCGATTTCGTTCGTTTGCAGCGGCGAGAGGCCCGGCGTGGCTACGGCCGCCGACGCGGTTGGTATTTGAACGAGAGCCGCTACGACGAGCGCAGCGAGGACGGACTGGAAGTGCTTCATATGCCTTTACTAACGCGGGAAACTGCGAAGTTGTGCTTTGGCGGCGGCTAGTTGCTTGTCGGCCGGCGTGTCGATGAGTGCCGGGTCGACGTTTTGCTGAATTGTCGTATCGGGCACGATGCCCTTATGCTGAATATCGCGCCCGAGCGGCGTGACGTAGCTCGCGGTCGTGATCTTCAGCGCGCCGTCGTCGGGCATGGGATAGATGCTTTGAACGACGCCTTTGCCGAAGGTTTTCGTGCCGATCAGCTTCGCGAGGTGATAGTCTTGCAACGCTCCCGACGTAATCTCCGACGCGCTCGCGGTATACTTGTTCACGAGAATTACGAGCGGCTGTAATCCGCCGATCGCATCGCCGAGGGCTTCCTGTGATTCCTTGTTTCCGGCTCGGTCGATCGTCGATACGATAACGCCTTGCGGAATGAAATAACTGGATATCTTTACGGCCGCATCCACGAGTCCGCCGCCGTTATCACGCAGATCTAAAATGTAGCCTTTCGCGCCCTTGGCTTTGCCGTCGAGCAGCGCTTTGCGCATCTCATCGGCGGATGTTTCGCCGAAGTCCGAGAGGCGGATGTAATCGAAATCGCCTTCCATCTTCGCGCGCACCGTCGGAACGTGAATGATTTCGCGCACGATAGAATAATGATGCGCCGCTTTCTGCTGGTACGGATGCGTTGTGAGATCGGCATGTGAGCCGGCTTCGCCGCGAATCATGCGCTCGACCGTATCGATCGGAACTCCCTTGACGCGTTTGCCGTTGACCGAATCCACCACTTCGCCGGGCTTCATGCCCGCGCGCGCTGCCGGCAATCCTTCGATGGGCTGCAGCATGATGTCGTGGGTCTTAAGCTCGTAGATATAGACGCCGATTCCTCCGAAATTGCCTCCGGAAAGCGATTCGGAGAGCCCTTGCATTTCGCGCGGTGAGAGATAGACGGTGTAAGGATCGTTGACCGAATCCATGACGCCGCGAAGCGCCGCTTCGGTTAGGTCCGTTTCTCCGGCGGCACCAAGTTTTGCCGCGTAATGTTTTTGAGCGTAGGAAAGAACGCTCGCTAATCGAGCGCCGTCGTCGGAGATATTACCCGAAGCACTTTCGCTTGGGACGGTAGGATTGGCAATCTTCTTCGCGTGCAGATATTGGGTAATCGCCTTTTGTTCGCCTGAAATCGGCTGCTGCGGATCCACCGGCTTGTAATAGTTGTTCTCTAGCTTCTGCAGCGCGACGTCGAGCAGCTGTTCGCTCTGTAGCGCAGGATGGAAGAGCGAGCCGACGTTACCCGTAGTGGCAACGCGAAACGCGAGATCGCCTGCGTTGGCGGTTGCGACGCCGTTACGATAGCCGACATAGAGCGCGCCGGCGCTTGCGACGATGACGACGATAAGCGCCGCGAAGAGCGCGCGAAATTTCCCGGTCATTGATCCTCTTTACCCATGGAGCGGTATGTGAAGTTTCTCTCCCGCTACAATATTTTCGGAGTTTTAATGTAAACGCGAAGCGGGGTCGACGGGTTTGCCGTTGACGCGGACTTCAAAGTGCAGATGCGGTCCGGTCGAGTGGCCGGTACTGCCCACGGCGCCGATCGCCTGCCCGCGCGCAACTTCCTGTCCGCTCGAAACGTACATCGCGGAGAGGTGCCCGTAGCCCGACGACAGGCTGCCTCCATGGTCGATCAAGATAAAATTGCCGTAGCCTCCGTACCACTGTGCGAGAATAACGGTTCCCGAAGCGGCCGCCGTGACCGTCGTGCCCGAGGGAGCGGCGATATCTAAGCCCGGATGGAAGTCGGGCGCCCCGCCGAATGGGTTCGATCGCCACCCGAACGGTGATGTGATCGTCCCGGAGACGGGCCAACTTAAGGCGCCCGGCGCTCCCTCGTTCGGAATCGGATTGCCGGCGATGCCCGCCGCCCTCCGGCGCGCCTCCCGTTGAGCGTCAAGCTCGCGTTGACGCTCTCGGATCAGCGCCTCCAGCTCCGCTTCTTCCGCCGAGGTGAGGTCTTCGATCTCGGCCACTTCCGTTGCGACGTGCTGCCGCTGATCGTTTGCGACGGCCAGCAGGTTATGCCGTTCTTCCGCGAGCGTCCCGAGCTGATTGCGAGCTTGGAGCTGTTCTTGCTGCTGCCGGTCGAGCTGCAGCTTCGCGCTCTCAAGATTTTCTTGAATGCGGGCCACGTTTCGCTCGGCATTCGCGCGCGCGTGGACGGCATTTTGATTGGAAGCGATGAGCAAGCGCAGATCTTCCCATCGCTCCACGAATTCGTTGAACGAACGCGCCGAAAGAAGCACGGCTGCATAGCTCATATCGCCGTTCTCGTAGATATCGATGAGGCGCTTCTTGAGCAAGTCGTCGTAGAGATCGAGCGAGCGCCGTGCTGCGTTTAGCTGGATCGTGTTCCACGACAATCGCGCTTGCGTTGAATGCGTTTGAGCCGAAAGATCGTCGATTCGGCCGTTAACGTTCGAGATTGCCGCATTGGTCGCATCGAGCTGCGAAGCGAGATCGTTGACGCGCACCGTCGCGGCGCCCAGCTCCCTGCGCTTTTGATGTAGTTTGGCTTGCAGCGTCTCGCTCTTGACCCGCTCGGCCTCAATGCGCTGCTGAAGCGTAGGTCTCGCGATTGAAAACGACGGAGCGAGCGCTAAAACGAGCGCGACCGCGAGCGTGCGTGAAAAGTTCACGCGCGCCGCTTGTCCTTGATGAAGACCGATCCGGAGATCGATTTTGCGTATCGCTTTAGTTCGGCGGCCGCTTCGCCCACTTGCGCGTAGTTGGTAAGCTGACGGTTGTCGTTGTTGACGATGGCGATGGAGAGCGTCATGATCGGAAACCGATTGAGCGTTCCGCGCCGGTCCCGGGTCTCGACGTATCCCGCGCGAAGGTCCTTCGCCGAATAGAGGCCGCGGATCTCTCGATCGAAGGCTGCGATGATCTCTTTTGCGATCTCCTCGCTGCGGTCGGGCTGCGTGACGACGATGAAGTCGTCGCCGCCGATGTGTCCAACGAAATCAATGGGCGTTCCCCTGCGTCGAACCGTATCGACGGTGAGCCGCGAGAGGAGCTGAATCGCTTCATCGCCGTGCGTGAATCCGTAGACGTCGTTGAATGCTTTAAAATTATCGAGATCGAGATAGACGACTGAGAACGGCTCAAAAGCGTCGAGCCGGCGTCGCAACTCCATCTCGATTGCGAGATTCCCAGGCAAGCGGGTGAGCGGTGAAAGCGACGAATCGACTTCGACCCGGCGTATCTTCGCGCGGACCCGGGCGAGCAGTTCTTGAGGACCGAACGGCTTGGTAATGTAATCGTCGGCTCCCGCCTCAAAACCACGCAGCTTGTCGTCGGTCTCACCTTTTGCGGTGAGGATAATGATGGGCACGTTCGATATCATGGGATTTTGGTGGCTGCGTATATTTCTGCTGACTTCGTAGCCGTCCATGTGCGGCATCATGAGATCGAGCAGCACCAGATCCGGCAGCACTTTCTCAATTTTATCGAGCGCTTCGCGGCCATCGGCAGCGGCTTCGACGGTGAATCCCGCAAGTTCCAGATTGGTCGAAATGATTTTGCGCAAGTTGCGATCGTCGTCCACGACAAGAACGCGCCGCGCGTGATCGTCGAACTGTTTCACGTTCGTGCCGGCATCCGCATCGTGACGGTCGTCCCGCTGCCGTGTGCGCTCGTCACGTCGATCGAACCTCCATGGGCGCGCACGACCGAACGTGCGATGTAAAGTCCGAGGCCGCTTCCACCGGCGGATGCCGTCAGGCGGGAATCGCCCCGGTAAAACCGGTCGAAAATATACGGCATGTGTTCCTCCGGGATGCCGATGCCGCGATCGATCACGCGAATCACCGTTGCGCTGGAGTCTTGCTCCGCTTCGACTTCGACGAGGGAGGTATCGTTCGAAAATTTCAACGCGTTTTGCAGCACGTGGGAAACCGCCGCGCTAAAGAGATTCGCGTCGACAAAAACGGTCGTGCGGCCGCCTCGGTATATCAGACGCGGGCACACGCTGCGATCGAGACGCTGCAGCGCAAGTTCGATGATGCGTTCGAGGGGCGTGTGTTCGCGCCGTTGCGGGAGGTGTTCGGTATCGACTCTTCCAGCGGCGAGCAAGTCGTCCACGCCACTGGTCAGACGATCGGCCTCGTGCTCGATTGTTTGCAGATAATCTTCCCGAACCGCTTCCGAGACTGGGTGGGTGCGAAGCGTCGTTGCGAATGCTTTGATCGTCGCAATCGGCGTTTTGAGTTCGTGCGAAACGGCTGCGACGATCTCGCTGCGAAGCAGGTCGATCTGTGAGAACTGCTGCTCGGGGCCGAATGAGAGCAGCCAGCCGCCGCCCAGCGAGAGCGCCGCGGCGTTGAGGCTGCGCCGCGTTTCATCACGCGCCCATAGCTTCACGGCCGCGCGCTGCGCGCTGCGCTCGAGCGGCGGTTCTACTTTGAGGAAGACCTCGTCGAGCTGTCTGCCGAGGCACTCTTGCGAGGCGATTCCCGTCACGCTTTCGCAGTGGGCGCTCCACGCTTCGACGCATCCGTCGTCGTCGATATATGCAAGGGCGTCGTGGACGAAGTTTGCCAGGCAATCAAATTCGAGCTCAATACGCGGCTTCGTCACGTGCGCAGATGCCGGCCGACGGAGAGCCACGATGAAATAAATCCGATCGCTGCGCCCGCGAGAACCAGTTCGAGCACGAGCGACGGCGCGTTGACGGTGGTGCCGTTGAGCGCGACCCACGGCAGCGCGAGAAGCAGCTTGGGCCACAGCGTTACGCGCGCAATCGTAAGCGCCGCAACCGCAACGACGGCGCCGAGAACGCCGTCGAGCATTCCTTCACAAATGAACGGCGCTCGAATGTACATATTGGTAGCGCCGACCAGCTGCATGATCGCGATCTCGCGCCTGCGCGCGAAGACGGTCAAGCGAATCGTGTTGGAGATAATAATGCCTGCGACGAGCAAGAACACGCCGATCACGATAAGCCCGATGCGGCGTAAGACGTTACCGAGCTGCACCAGCCGCTCGACGATCGTCTGCGGATAGACGACGTTGCCGACGCCGTGCATTCTATGAATAGAAGCGGCGACGTTCGGAACGCTCGCCGGATCGTGCACGCGCACGCGCAGTTTATCCGGCAGCGGGTTTTGCGTGAGCAGCGACGTGTCGATAATTCCGTGCGTGCGGCCTCGCAGTTCCGAAAGCCCTTGTTTTTTCGAAATGTATTCAAGCGAAGCCACGCGCGGATCGTGCAAAATCGCGGCTCGCACACGATCGAGCGCTTGTGTTGAAGCGCCGGTGTCCATGTAAACAGAGATCTCGATTTGGTTGAGAACTTCGCTGCCGAGTCCGGCGAGCGTCGCGCGAATGAAGAGAAAGGCGCCGAGGAGGATGATCGTGATAGCGACCGTGCCGATTGCCGTCGCCTGCATCCCGGCGTTGCGCGTAAAATTACGCAACACTTCACCCAGAAAGAACTTGACCTTGCCCCAGTCCAAGATAGTAATAGCCCCGTTCTTCGTCCGTAACGATCTTGCCGTCTTCTAATCGCACGACGCGGCGGCGCATGCGATCGACGACGGCTTGGTTGTGTGTGGCAACGACGACGGTCGTTCCTTTGAGATTGATTCGAAGCAGCAGCTCCATGATTTCCGTCGTGTTCGACGGGTCCAGATTACCGGTCGGCTCGTCGCAGAGCAATATCTTTGGATTGTTGACCAGCGCGCGGGCGATCGCGGTGCGCTGCTGTTCCCCGCCCGAAAGCTCTCCCGGAAACATGCGGCTTTTATGAGAGAGGCCGACGAGGTCGAGCGCGCGCGGTACCTGCCGGCCGATGTCCCTGGTGTGAGCGGCCGTGACTTGCATCGCGAACGCAACGTTCTCCCACACGGTTTTATTCCCAAGCAGCTTGAAGTCTTGAAAGACGACGCCGAGGTGCCGGCGCAGCGCGGGAATTCTGCCGCGTCGCAGCTTATCCACGCGAATGCCGTCTAAGGTGATGCCGCCTGAAGTCGGGATTGCTTCACGGTAGAGCAGACGCATGAGGCTGGATTTGCCGGTTCCCGAGTGTCCTACGAGGAAGACGAAATCGCCTTTGGCGATTTCGAGGTTAACCATATCGAGGGCGCGCACACCGTTGGGATAGACGAGTGAGACGCCGCGCAGAGAGATCATCGCTTCAACAGGGAGTTTCTTAGGCGTGCGAGCTATACCTCCGGCCTATGAATTTCGATCTGACCGACGAGCAACGAGCGATTCAAAGCCTCGCGCGCGACTTCGCTCAACATGAAGTCAAGCCTCGGGCGGAGGAGATGGATCGCGAGGAGCGCTTTCCGTACGAACTCGTCGCGCAAATGGCGGAGCTCGGTTTCATGGGACTTCCGTTTCCCGAGAAGTACGGCGGATCGGGCGGCGATACGGTGAGCTACGCCCTTGCCGTGATGGAGATTGCACGAGCCGACGCGTCGACCGCGATCTCGATGGCGGCGCACGTTTCACTCGGCGCGATGCCGTTCTATCTCTTCGGCACCGAAGAACAAAAACAGAAATATCTTATTCCTCTTGCGCAAGGCACGATGCTCTGGGGTTTCGGGCTCACGGAGCCGAGCGCGGGAAGCGACGCGGGCAACGTTCAAACGAAAGCCCGGCTTCACGATGGAACCTGGACGATTAACGGCACGAAAGCCTTCATCACCAATTCCGGGACCGACATATCGGGCGGCACGACAATCACCGCCGTGACCGGAACGCGCTCCGACGGTAAGGCGGAGATATCGAACCTCATCGTTCCGCAAGACACGCCGGGCTTCTCGCGCAGCAAAAAATACAAGAAAATGGGCTGGCGCGCGTCGGACACGCGCGAACTGAGTTTCGTCGATGCGACCGTTCCACAGGAGAACTTGCTGGGTCCCCGGGGCAACGGTTACAAGCAATTTTTAACGATTCTCGACGGCGGCCGCATCGGTGTCGCGGCGCTATCGGTCGGTCTTGCAATGGGCGCGTACGACGAAGCGCTGCAGTATTCCAAAGACCGTATCGCCTTCGGCAGAACGATCAGCAAGTTCCAAGCCATCCAGTTTAAACTCGTCGACATGCTCTGCGAGATCGAACACGCGAAGCTAATGATCTTCAAAGCGGCGTGGGAGAAAGACAACGGCCGCGACTACGTGCAGTCGGCGTCGCTTGCAAAATTGTACGCAGCCGAACTTTCCCGTCGCGTCGTCAACGAAGCGGTGCAGATCCACGGCGGCTACGGTTTCATGGACGAGTATCCCGTTTCGCGGATGTATCGCGACCAGAAGATCAACGAGATCGGCGAAGGCACGAACGAAGTCCAACGACTGGTCATCGCCCGCCTCATGGGCCTCTAGGGAACGCCGATCGGGCCCAACGCTTCGCCACGTGCTCGCGCACACTTCGGAGCTAGGCTTCTCGATGTGAACTGAATTAGCGCTTCCCTACTTTGTAAGAGTAGTGGCTCAGGGACGTGCTACAGTATCGAAGTAGGACTTTAGGAGGTAATATGCTTCATCGTTTTGTTGCTGCTCTCGCGATTCTGGCTTTCGCGGCCGTTCCGGCGAATGCGGCGCTCAAGGACGGTGCAAAAGCGCCGGACTTTACGCTGTCTGCAACGCAGGGCGGCAAGGTCTTTTCGTTCAGGCTTGCCGATGCGCTCAAGAAAGGCCCGGTCGTGCTTTACTTTTATCCGGCTGCATTTACGCCCGGCTGCACGATCGAAGCGCACGAGTTCGCCGACGCGATCGATAAATACAAAGCGCTCGGTGCGACGGTAATCGGCGTTTCGCACGACCCGATCGAAAAGCTGCAGAAGTTTTCGGTGAGCGAATGCCGCAGCAAGTTCGCCGTTGCCGCCGATAGCGACCAGGCGGTAGAAAAGTCGTACGATGCCGTGCTGCCTCTTATGCGCAAATACGCAAACCGGACGTCCTACGTCATCGTACCCGACGGGACGGTCTACTACAGCTTCACCGATTTGGAACCCGACAAACACGTCGAGAATACGCTTGCCGCGCTTGCGGCATGGAAAGATAAAACAAAGCCGCTAAAATAGCGCGCTATTGCAGAAACGTCGCGAGCATAGGTAGTAGGCGGGTGTCGAGCGGAAGCGACGGTTCGCTGTACGTAGCGAGATTTTGGATTCGATCGACGGGTGCATCGCGCAGCATGTGATTCATGCCGTCGATTAGGTCGAGCTTCGCGCGCTTATCGGCCGCAGCCAGTCGCTTTGCATCGACGACGCCGGTTTGAATATCCGTCGTGCCCTGCACGATTGCGACGGGGATGGTCAGCTTCGCAATCTCCACGGCAGGATCGTACTTGTATTCCGAGATGAGATACGGTTGAACGCTCGGGCGGAAAAGCGCGGCGAGTTGCGGGTCCGGTGAAGGTACCGGCTCTCCGGCAACCAGCAGTTTGTCCGCAGAAACCACTTCGTCGACGATCTGCTGCGACGCTCCGCTCGCACGGATCTGTTCTTCGATGATATCCGAAAGCCGGCGACCCGGTCCTTCGAGCGAAACGAATGCCGCAACGTTCGGATCCCGTTGCGCCGCGACCATTCCGATCAGCGAGCCTTCGCTGTGGCCGACGATTGCCACGCGCCGGAATCGCCGGTCTTTCTCTAAGAAGTGCGTCCACGCAAGCGCGTCGTTGACGAAGTCGTCGAAGCGAAGTTGAGACTCTGCCATCGTTACCACGCTCGACCCGACGCCGCGCTTATCGTAGCGCAGGGTTGCTATGCCGTGCGAAGCAAGTCCGTGAGCGAGTAGTTTATAGGCATCGGAAGTAATGCCGCCCGCACTATTGCCGTCGCGGTCGATCGGTCCCGATCCCGCGATGATCAGCGCCACGGGAAACGGTCCGCTTCCTTCGGGCAGCGTCAGCGTACCCGAAAGACTTGCGCCTGGGATCGCGACGCTCACGGCTGTTTCTTTGAACGGATCGGCTGCCGCGGCGCATACGATGCCGGCCGTAATAACGGCTACGATAAAGAGCAGCACGGCGGAGAGCCGGACGTGGATCGTGCGCATGTTTTCCCCGCTTACGATGAGAGTGATTCGTCGTTTGGAAAGAGCGTCGGCGTGGCGGTCGTTCGCTTCGAGCGCTTGGGCAACTGTTCGGTTTCGATCGCCGTAATTGCGCGGGGCGCAATATCGATCACGTTGATCTCCGGCATATCCTCGGCGGTGAAGGCCGCATCGTCTTTGAGCTTTCGGCCCTGCGGCAGCAAGCGGGACTCGTAACTCCCAACGGCTTCGTTAAAGGCGCCGACCGAGCGTTCCAGATGCCGGCCGACGTTGGTAAGTTTGTCGGCAAAGCGATACGCGCGCTCGTAGAGCTCGCGGCCGAGCGCGGCAATGCGCTTCGCGTTCTCTTCTTGTTTGACGGCTTGCCAGCCCATCGCAAACGAGCGCAGCAGGCTGATTAGCGAAAGCGGGCCCGTTACAAGCACGCCTTTGTCGAGTGCATATTCGATCAGCATCGGATTCTCCGTGCAGGCCGAACTCAGGAACGCTTCACCCGGTACGAACATGATGACGAAATCCGCAGAGCCTTCGGTCGTGTGATAGGCGCGTTTTGCGAGCGCATCGATGTGCTCTTGGAGCGCCTTTGCATGGCGGCGCACGAGCTCGCGCTTGGCGTCTTCATCGATCGCTTCGAACGCTGCCTGCAAGGCATCGGTAGGGGCTTTTGCATCGACGAAGACTTTACGGTCTCCCGGAAGATTGATTGTCATGTCCGGGCGTATGCGGCCCGAGTCGATCGCGATGGTCTGTTGTTCGGCGAAGTCGCAGTGCGCCAGCATGCCGGCTTTTTCTACGACGTTTCGCAGTTGAATTTCGCCCCATTTGCCGCGCGTCGAAGGACTTTTGAGTGCCGTAACCAGGGTGGAGGTTTGCGTCGAGAGTACCATCGCCGCGGTCTCGAGTTTGTCGGAACGCTTGAGCAGATTGTCGATCTGCGCTTTGAGATTTCCGGTGTCTTCGTTGCGTCTGCTTTCGATCTCGCGGACGTACCGGTCGAAATCTCCGAGTTGTTTCGTAAGCGGAGCCACGATTTCACCGACACGCTCGGTCGCACGGCTGGCCGTCGATTCGCGCAGGTCGTTCTTCGCTCGTTCGAGTAGCGCCTCGATCGCCGCTTGCGCGGAGAGCTGCGATTCATCGTTGCGGGCATTTGCGGCGATGAGCTGCTCTTGAAGCTGAACGATGCGCGCGCGTTGCGCAAAGAACGCAATCGCGGCGCCGACGAGCGCTCCGAGAATTACGAGGGCGTCTGTTGCCTGGGTCAGGATTGAAATCCGATCGTTCCTTTCATGAACGTTGTAGTGCGTTTCCATGCATCCTCGGCCGCCGAAGCGACGTACGAGCTGCGCGTGTCGTCGAAAAACGCATGGCCCGCCGAAGCGTAGATCCGAATGTCGTTTCGCACGCGTAACGCGCTCTTCCACGCACGCACCTCCTCGGCGGGGATGCTGGTGTCGCGCTCGCCGTAGCTGCCGCAGACGGGAATGTGAATATTGAACGGATCGATGTCTTTTACCGCTCCGTAAAAGGGCACCACCGCATCGAATACGTCCGCATTGTCGGTCGCCTGTTCGAGCGCTAAATGTCCTCCCATACAGAAACCCATTACCGCGTGCTTCGATTGAGGCGCTTTGGAGAGTAGATGCAGCGCGCCGGCGCGCAGATCTCCGCCGTATTGTTTGCGGTCCAGTTTTTGCGCGAACGGGCGAAAAATATCGACATCGCTAACCCCGTCTCCGCTGGGCGCGCCCAATCGGGAATAGAGATCCGGCACGATCGCGCAATATCCGGCTTTCGCAAGCCGGCGAACGACATCGCGCATCTGCGCGTCTGCCCCCCAGATGTGCATGGTCACGACGACGCCCGGCGTGTATGCGCGCACGGTGCTTGGATACGCCGCGTAGGCCTCCACCCTGCCGTCGGGCCGGCGCAGCGTGACGCGTTCCACCGTAATCGCGGGATCGTCTTCTGCGACGAGCGGCGGGTGTGATTCACCATATTTCTGCTGTGCTTGCGCCGGAGCGCCGGCGAAGCCGGTGGTAGCGGCCACGCCCAGAGAGATGCCCGCAAAGGCGCGCCGGTTCATATCCGGGCTCGTCGATTTCGTTGGATCGGTATCGTCCATGCAACCTCCGTTTCTCCTTGCTTTTATTTAGCGCAAAGCGAGGTGGGAGCCTGTAGGGTCCGTTTCACGATCGTTCGCGAGGTCGAACCACCGGGACGCAAGAATCGCGGCGAGATGATAGAGTCACTCGCGTGCTGACGCGGGGCTTTGCGCTCTGCGTAATTGTCGCCGTTGCCGCAACCGCGCTCGGACGAGCCGTGCCGCTGGTCGGTGCGCCGGTGTTTGGCATCGTCATCGGAGTGCTGATCTCGGTTATCGTTTCGTTGCCGATTGCATACAAGGCGGGCATTGCTTTTGCGAGCAAGACGCTGTTGCAATGGTCGATCGTCTTACTGGGCGCAAATTTAAGCGTTTCGCAGATTGCGCGCAGCGGTGCGGCTTCGCTTCCCGTAATGCTCGGAACGCTCGTCATCACGCTAACGCTTGCATTCACGGTCGGCCGGGCGCTCGGCCTGAAACGCGATCTGCGCAGGCTGCTCGGTGTCGGAACGGCGATCTGCGGCGGTTCGGCCATCGCTGCGCTTGCGACGGTGATCGAAGCCGACAGCGCCGATATTGCCTACGCACTGGGAACCGTCTTTCTCTTCAACGTTGTCGCGGTGTTGGCGTTCCCGCTGCTGGGCCACGCGATGCATCTTTCGCAATCGGCGTTCGGCCTTTGGGCGGGAACCGCGATCAACGACACCTCATCCGTCGTCGCCGCTTCGCTTTCTTACGGACATATTGCCGGCACCGACGGCATAATCGTAAAGCTGACGCGCACGCTGCTCATCGTGCCGATCGTCGTGTATTATGCCTGGCGACGGACGGCGGCCTTACGGGCAGAAGGCCGAACGGTGAAATGGCGCAGTATATTGCCGTGGTTCGTTCTGTGGTTTCTTGCCGCAGCCGCGCTCAATTCGCTCGGCGCGATCCCGGACGTCGTGAAAACGCACCTTCCGCCGGTCGCCCTTTTTGCAATCGTGGTCGCGCTTGCCGGGGTCGGTCTCGGCACTGATGCGCGCCGGATACGTTCCGCCGGACTCCGGCCGCTGGCGCTCGGAGCGATTCTGTGGGTCGCGATCGCCGTATCCAGTCTTTGCATTGCGGCATTGCTTCGTCCGTGGTCATAGCCCGTTGCAATGGAGCGGGGGTAGACTGTCAGGTGTTAAACAAGCAATGATGATGACGGGGCGAGAATCAACGTGGCGGACGCGATGGTGAAGGTGACGTTGCCCGACATGGGTGAGTCGGTCACGGAAGGCTCCATCGTCGAATGGCGCAAGCGGGCCGGCGATTTCGTCGACGAGGGCGACACGCTCGTCGACGTAACGACGGACAAGGTTGATGTCGAAGTACCGGCGCCGGCGTCAGGCGAAGTCGTCCAAACCTATGGCGGCGAAGGCGACAGCGTCGCAGTGGGTGCCGTGCTCGCCGAGATCGACACCAGCAAGGCGCGCGAATCTAACGGCATAGCGCCTTCGGCGGCCGCGAGCGGCGTTTCGAATGTCGCCCCGGGCAATGTTTCCGAAATCGTCGCTGTCGCACTTCCGGAGATGGGTGAATCCGTCACCGAGGGGTCCATTGTCGAGTTCCGCGTGAAGGCCGGCGACTTCGTCGATGAAGGTGACACGATCGTCGAGGTTACGACCGACAAGGTCGACGTCGAAGTTCCGGCGCCTCGTGCGGGCATCATCACGAGACTACACGTCAAGGAAGGCGATACGGTCGCCGTCGGGGCGACGCTTGCCGAGATCGACGCCGCCGCGACGAAGCATCGGAACGGTGAGGCGCCGAAGCCGCCCGTGCCAAGCGTCGTGGAATCGCCCGTCGTAAGTAGTGCCGCGCCGCTCAGCGGCGATGTCGTTGCGTCGCCTCAAGCGCGGCGTATCGCGGATAAGTTCGATGTCGATCTCGCGCTGGTGCGCGGCTCGGGCCCACGCGGCATGATCGTCCGCAGCGACGTCAGCGCGCAGTCAGAGAGCGCGCGTCGCAAGCCGACGGCGGCCGCTTCTGCAAATCAGCCTGTGCTTCCGCCGCTCGCACGCGGAACGGTCGTCACGCCGCTCAAAGGCCCCGCAGCCGCATTAACCGGCTACATGGAACAATCGCTGACAATTCCTACGGCAACGAGCTTCCGGACGATTGCCGTCGATACGCTCGACGCTCGTCGCAAAGAGATCAACAGCGCAATCAAACGTGCCGGGCGCTCGGAGAAAATTTCGTTTACGCACGTGGTTGCCTACGCAATGGTTCGCGCAGCGCACGAGATGCCGTTTATCACTTACAGTTTCCGGCGCGACGAAAAGGGCGCACCGGCCCGAATCGAGCCCGGCATTCATCTCGGCTTAGCGGTAGATTCTCAGCGCAAAGACGGCACGCGGTTTCTGGTCGTTCCGGTCATAAAAAATGCGGCGGCAGCCGATTTTGCCGGCTTCTACGCGGCGTATCAAGAGTTGGTCGCCAAAGCGCGCGATAACAAGCTCGCTGCGGACGACTTGCAAGGCGCTTCGTTTACGCTAACCAATCCGGGAGGCATCGGCACCGTTGCATCCGTGCCGCGTTTAATGGCCGGACAGGGCGCGATTCTCGCCACCGGCGCGATCGGTTATCCGGCCGGCTTTCATTCGGCAAACGAACAATCTCTGCAGACGCTCGGCGTATCCAAAGTGATGCAAGTCACGAGCACGTACGACCATCGCGTCGTGCAGGGTGCCCAATCTGGTGAGTATCTGCGGCGCTTGGATCGGTTGCTGCAAGGCGACGACGGTTTTTACGAAGCGGTGTTCTCGTCGCTCGGTCTAACGGCCGGCGCGGCAAAGCAGGCCGAACCAGCCTCCGCTGACGCCGGCGATGCACCCGTGACGTCATCCGGTGCCGGAGAACATCCCGACGAAATGCTTCGCGCGGTTGCTGCAGCGATGGCGATCGTCTCGGCGTACCGCACGCACGGGCATCTCGCCGCGCATCTCGACCCGCTCGGATCCCAGCCGCAGGGAGATCCCAAGCTGGATCCTGCGTCGTACGGACTGACGCCGTCGCTCCAATCCGCGATTCCGGCGTCGGTTCTCAACGTAAAAGTAGCGGGCGACACCCTTGCCGACGTGCTGCCGCGATTGCGAGAAACCTACGCGTCGACGATCGCGTTTGAGATCGAGCACATCTCGAACACGGAACAGCGCCGGTGGCTACGCGATTACATCGAGAGCGGTAAGCACCGCGTATCGCTTTCAAAGGATCGCCAAGTCGCATTTCTGCAGCGTCTGACCAAGGTCGAAACGTTCGAACGGTATCTGCGCAAGACGTTTCTCGGACAGAAAACGTTTTCGGGCGAAGGGCTCGACGTCATGGTTCCGATGCTTGAAGAAGCACTGGAAATGCTCTCGGATGACGGGATACCCAACGCCGTTCTCGGGATGGCACACCGCGGGCGCTTAAGCGTGATCGCTCACGTGGTCAACGCACCGTACGAAGAACTGCTCGGTGAATTTGAAGCGGCGCACCAGCGCGGTGAGGTTGGAAACGACGACGTTACGGGCGACGTGAAATATCACCACGGAGCTACGGGCGTGTATAACACGGCGCAGGGGAAATCGATCGTGGTGACGCTCGCGCACAATCCGAGCCATCTTGAAGCAGTCGATCCCGTGGTGGAGGGGCGCGCCCGCGCGCTGCAGACCGACCATACGGAAAACATTCCGAAGCAAGACGTAAAGAAGGCGGCCCCGATTCTCATTCACGGCGATGCCGCGTTTATCGGTCAAGGCATTATCGCCGAAGTTCTCAATCTGCAGTCGCTGCCCGGTTATGCCACGGGCGGCACGCTACACATCATCGCAAATAATCAGATCGGCTTCACGACCGATTTCCGCGATTCGCGCTCCACGCGGTACGCATCCGACTTGGCCAAAGGCTTCGATATGCCGATCGTGCATGTCAACGCCGATGATGTCGATGCGTGCATCGCCGCCGTTCATCTTGCCCTGGAGTTTCGCAAGCGCTTCGATCGCGACGTGTTGATCGATTTGATCGGCTACCGCCGGTCGGGCCATAACGAGCAGGACGAGCCGGCGTACACCCAACCGCTGATGAACGAGAAAATAAAGGCCCATCCAACGGCGCGCGAACTCTTTGCGAATAAGTTAATCGCACAGGGAACGATTACGAGCGAACAGGCGAGCCAAATGATTGCCGATACGACGGCGCGCCTGCAAGAAGCGTACCGCAATGTAAAAGAACGGTTCGCCGTCGCTGCAAGCGAAAAGAACGGTCAAGCCGCAGCCCGTACGACCGGTCCGCTCGTTTCCATCGACCGAACGCGGCTGCTCGATTGGTCGAATCGTCTGGTTGCGGTTCCGATTGAGTTCAAGCTCAACAAAAAACTGCAAACGCAGTTCGACCGGCGCAAGGCGCTCATTGCGGAGAAAGGTCTCGTGGACTGGGGGATGGCCGAAGCGCTGGCATTTGCATCGCTGCTTTCATCCGGCGTACCGATTCGCCTAACGGGTCAAGATACCGAACGCGGTACGTTCAGCCACCGGCACGCGGTTTTGCACGATCCCGAAACAAATGTGGAATATATTCCGCTTCAGCATCTCGATGGAGCGCAGGCCAGTTTCGAGATTCATAATAGCCCCCTCTCGGAATATGCGTGCGTCGGCTTCGAATACGGATACGCCGCCGCCATCCCGAAATCGCTCGTCCTTTGGGAAGCGCAATTCGGCGATTTCGTCAACGGCGCACAGATCGTCATCGATCAGTTTATTGCGGCGGGTCAAGCGAAGTGGGGACAACGCTCGCGATTGACGTTGCTGCTTCCCCACGGATACGAAGGACAAGGCCCCGAACATTCCAGCGCCCGTCTCGAGCGTTTTCTGCAACTTGCCGCCGAGGGCAACATTCGGATCGCATATCCGTCCAACGCGGGCAATTATTTCCATCTCTTGCGCATGCAGGCGGGTTCGGCCAATCCGCTACCGCTCGTCGTCATGACGCCTAAATCGCTGCTTCGATCGGAAGCCGCTTCCGGCGAAATCGACGACATGGCAACCGGCGAGTTCAAGCCCGTGATCGACGATCCGCACGTCAAAGACAAATCGTCGATCGAGCGCATTTTGTTGTGCACGGGAAAGATTTACTACGATCTCGTGGGTGCGGATGCGTACGCGGAGATGAGGAAAACGGCGATCGTCCGTATCGAGATGCTCTCGCCGATGCCCAGCGACGAAATCAATGCGCTGATCGCATCGTATCCAAATTTAAAGCAGCTCGTTTGGGTTCAAGAGGAACCGAAAAACATGGGAGCGCGCGCATACGTTCGGCGGCGTCTGCTCGAACGGCTCAAACAACCGCTCGACATCGGCTACGCCGGCCGCGGCTATCGCGCCTCGCCATCCGAAGGCTATCCGGGCGCGCACGCAGTCGAGCAGGAACGCGTGATCTCGATGGCGCTTACGGAGTGAGTTTGCCCGGGGGCAGCCTGTATCGTTTGGAAATGAATCGGGGAAATCCAGCGATGAAGGTGATGAATCAACCATCGTCTTTTTGACGAAGCTGACGAAGCCGAAATTACCCTACGATGCCGGAAGCGTCGCCCGTGCTAGAAATATGGGTCGAGTAGTAAAGGCGCCTATCTCCTGCGTTGGCGGTGATCGGTAAAGCCGTGCGATTTACGTTTTCTTGTTGGCTCGTCACGCGGGCGATAATCCTGGTGGCAATCTATGTGGCGGTCCCACACCATCTTATAGCTGCTCTCGGTAACTGGGACGGGGCATGGTACGGGACAATTGCGGCCCGCGGTTATCAAAACGCCTTCGATGGTGCTCAGGGCAACCTCGCGTTTTTCCCGCTCTTCCCATTGCTTTCGTGGTTCGTTCTTCGCCTAGGCATAGGATGGCCGCTTGCAGGAGCGCTTATAAATAATGCAGCCTTTCTGGGCGGTCTATTCCTGGTATACGATTTTGCGCGAAAGCGTTTCGATGCTCCAACTGCACGCTGGGCTACGGCGATGCTTTGCGCGCTGCCGTTGTCTCTCTTTTGCAGCGTCGCGTATTCCGAAGGCCTCTTCATCTTGCTCAGCACCGCTGCGTTGTGCCTATACGATCGTAAAAAGTATGCCCTTTCGGGCGTGATGGCAGCTTGCGCGTCGGCGACGCGACCGCTGGGAATAGCGCTTGCGCTTTCGCTCGTCGTTACCGCAATCGTAGAGCGTCGTGGGTGGCGCACCATTTTAGTGAGCACTTCCGGTTTCGGAGGTATAGCGGCATTTGCACTTTATTGTGAGCTGCGTTTTCGAGATGCGCTTGCATTCGTTCACGCGCAGGACGCGTGGCGCCACAATCGCGGCTTCGATTTTGTGGGCTGGCAAGGTGTCCTTCGCGGGGCCAACCTCGGACGCCCACACGATTGGATCGTCCTGTTGTTTCTCATCCTTGTCGTTCCGATGACCCTGCTTTGTGCGCGAAAGCTGGGGACGGCCGGCATATTGTATATCGGCATTGGCTTTGCAATGTTGTTGTTCGCCGGAACACCGCTCTCCGTCGACCGCAATATGTATTCTATCGTTCCATTGATTGTCGCCATCGGAACAATCTGCCGGCGTCTCCCGTTGCTGGGAACCGTAGCCATCGCTTGCGCCGTCGTGCTCTTAGCGTTGGATGCATTCGCATTTGCTAAATTTCAATGGGTCGCATGAAGCAGCGCCGATGCCCCGTCCTGCAATTCGGCGTCGCCTCAGTTCATCAGCTTCCGCGTGAAATACGTCCATTCCAGAGCCGATGTGTGAGCGCGTTCTTTCAGGTTTGCGCCGGAGCCGTGGCCGCCTTCGATAACTTCGTAGAACAGATATGGTTTGTTCATCGAGGCAAGTTTGGCGGCGAACTTACGGGCGTGCTGTGGGCCGACGCGGTCGTCTTTTGTTGTCGTCCAAATGAATGGTTCCGGATACGTCGTTTCTGCATGGAGGTTGTTGTACGGTGAGATCGATGCGAGAAAAGCGCGCTCGTCGGGGTTTGAAACGCTCCCGTATTCGCCGACCCACGATGCACCGGCTTCGATTTGTTCGAATCGCAGCATGTCGAGCAGCGGAACTTGAATGTCGACTGCGTTCCATAGCTCGGGATGCTGCGTGAACTCGACGCCCATGAGCAGACCGCCGTTCGAGCCGCCCATGATTCCTAACCGGCGCGGGGTCGTGATTTTTCGTGTAATGAGATCTTTGGCAACCGAGGCAAAATCATCGTAGATGCGCTGGCGATGCGTTTTCAGTCCGGCTTCGTGCCATGCCGGACCGAATTCACCGCCTCCACGGATGTTCGCGAGCACGTACACGCCGCCGCGTTCGAGCCATAGTTTGCCGAGGATCGCCGAATACGCCGGCGTCTCGGAAACCTGGAAGCCGCCGTACGCATAGAGAACGGTCGGATTGGAGCCGTCGAGCGGCATGTCCTTCGGATGCACGACGAAGTACGGTACTTGTGTCCCGTCGTTCGATGTCGCTTCGTATTGTTCGACGGCGTCCTTCGATGCGTCGAATTTCGGCGGCAGCGATTTGATGATCGACGCCGAGCCCGTATCCGCGTTTACGCTCCACAGCGTTGTGGGCGTAAGGAAGCTCGTAACTTGAAGAAACGCGTTTCCGTTTTGCAGATTCGTATCGACGAGTTGGATTGACGAATTATCCGGTAGCTCCAACTGCCGCTTCGCCCAGCCGCCATTCTCCATCGGAGTGTAGATAAATGCACGTCCCTTGACGTCCTTGTAGGACGTTACGATAAGGCGCGAGCGCGTTGCGCCGGCGTTGTCGATCGATTCGCGCGCACCCGGCGCATACACAAGAGAGGGCCGAAGGTGCTCCGGATCGGATTTCATTTGAGCCAAATTTACGGCAACGAGGGCGCCTTGGGGAAACGTCGTTCCATTCGTCGTCCAATCTTCGGCTAACGTGAAGATCAATCGTCCGGAAACGAGCGCGGTTGCTTGACTCTTGAGCGGCACGTCGAGCTTTCGCGTCCCGGTCGGAGTGACAAGATACGTTTCCGCCGCGAACGTCGAGAGCGGTCGCGAAATAAGCGCGACCTTGTTGCCGGAACCATCGTACAGATCGATCGGCGTTACTCCGTAGCCGCCGTCACTTGCGGAGCCGCGGAAAACTTCGACCGCCTTATCGAGCGGCTCTCCGCGCTTGACGCGCTTGACGACGAACGGATAGCCCGACGTGGTCAAATCGCCGCTGCTCCATTCGCGTGCAACAAGCAGCGTATCGGCATCTTCCCATGCAACGCGCTGCTTACCACGCGATAGCATAAAACCGCCCGGTACGAAATGCTTGGTATTGACATCGAACTCACGGATCGTGACGGCGTCTTCGCCGCCGTCGGAAAGATTAACGAGGCAATGACGCAGTGCCGGCCAGTTGCAGTCGGCGCCTTCCCAAACCCAATTAGCGTTTTCGCGCTTCGCTAGCGCGTCGACGTCGAGAACGGTGTTCCAAGCTGGATCGCTCTTTGTATATTGTTGCAGAGTGGTCCGTCGCCATATCCCGCGAACGTGAACGCCGTCCTGCCAAAAATTATAGACGCCGTTTCGCAGAAACGTCGCGACGGGGATCCGGTCTTTGGCTTGGTCGATTGCCAATGCGTCGGCGAATAAGCGCGAATAGTTCGGATCGTTCTGCAGAACGGCGGTCGTCTTTGCGTTCTCCGCTTTCACCCACGCCATCGCTCGCATTCCGTGAACGTCTTCCAACCATAGGAAAGGATCGGCGGCCGTCGCCGCCGTGCTTTGAGCGTTCGCGATCTTCATGCCGCCGTGGGGCACGGCGAAGATCGCCAGCGTTACGATGGCAGCGAATCGGAAGAAACGCATTGCAGCCTCCCTTGTTGAAAACGGGCTAACGTTATCGTTAGCCTAAGGCGATTCAGTTCCCGCCGTAAGTTGCATCGCATCGAGCAGAGTGGAAATCGACGGCGCAGAGATGAAGAGTCCGCGGGTTCGCGCTGAAACGAAACCGTCGCTCTCCATTCGATCGTATAGGTCAAGAAGTGAATCGTAATACCCGCGGGCATTGAGCAACCCGATTGGTTTGTTGTGGATGCCTAATTGCCGCCACGTCAATATCTCGTGGAATTCGTCCATCGTCCCAAAGCCGCCCGGAAGCGCGATGAATCCGTCGCTCAGTTCCGCCATTAGCGCCTTGCGTTCGTGCATGGTCGAAACTACGCGAAGATCGCTCACACCCTCGTGCGCAACTTCCGTCATTGCGAGCGATCGCGGTATCACGCCGATCACCTCGCCGCCGGCGGAGAGAGCCGCATCGGCGACCGTTCCCATCAAGCCTACGCGCCCGCCGCCGTAAACGACGCCGTACCCCGCTTTGACGATCGCCAGCGAAGCTTCGGCGGCAACGTGCACGTAGGGCGCGTTTTGCGCACCTTGAGCGCCGCAGAAGACGCAAAGGCGTGGCATGAGCGTCGCGATACTGTAGTAAGGCCGTTCCCGCCTGCCGAATTACCTCGTATGAAAGACGACCGCGAACTCGTCTACTCGAGCGACGAAGGGTACGAACGCCATCCCAAACCAAGCGCAGCGACGCGGCGTGTCGCCGCTACCCCTGCGATACCCGCAGACGGCATCGTCCGCGTCGCGCGCGAACGCCGTCGCGTCGGCGTCGTAACGCTCGTTCACGGGCTTTCTGTCGCAGAAACCGTGGAGACGGCCAAGAGGCTCAAACGGCTTTGCGGAACCGGCGGAACGAGTAAGAACGGCATCGTCGAAATTCAAGGAGATCACAGAGAAAAAATCGTTGCCTGGTTCGTCGCGCAAGGGCGCAAAGCGAAGATTGCCGGCGGATAGTCGCATGAGGGGAGAAGTTCAAGAACCGGTACGGATCCCGTTTATTGACTAAGCGTGCTGCAAGCGACGAGCGACTGTAGGTTCGGCGCTTCAGTCCGCCGTATCGGTTCTCAATGTGGTCTGCAGGTTGAGCGCGAACGCTACCGGCGAAATCGAGGTCGCTACGCCGAAAGGCGCGCTCCGCGCCTACCTTCGTGTTCCTGACGGAGATGGGCCGTGGCCCGGCGTGGTCGTCATCCACGACATCTTCGGGCAATCCGAAGACAATCGACGATACGTCGATTGGTTCGCCGCCGCCGGCTATCTCGCCGTCGCGCCCGACCTTTATTCGCGGGGCGTGAAGCCGCTCTGCATTCTCGCCACGATACGCGCCGTGCTCGCGCGCGGTGGTCGGGCCTTCGAGTATCTCGAAGCGGTACGCTCGGCGCTGGCCTCGCGCGCCGATTGCACGGGCGACGTCGGCGTAATCGGCTTCTGCATTGGTGGCGGCTTTGCGTTGCTGCTCGCAACCGATCCACGTTTCTCGGCCTCGAGCGTCAATTACGGCATGGTGCCCGAAGACGCAGACGAGTTCTTAGCGGGCGCGTGCCCCATCGTCGGAAGTTTCGGCGCCCGCGACTTTACCCTACACGGCGCGGCCGCTCGACTGGAGCGCGCGTTGGAACGCAACGGCGTCGCTCGCGACGTGAAAGAATACGCCGAAGCAGGGCACGCCTTTCTCAATAACCACGGCGGCGTGCTCGGCTGGGCGGCGGCGAGGATCGGCACGAACTTCGAGCCCGCCGCCGCGGCCGACGCACAGAAGCGCATCCTGTCGTTTTTCGACCGTCATCTTCGAAAGTCGACCTGGCGAAGTGGCGACTCAGCGTGAATATCACGCGAAAAGCGCATTGAGATCGCGACCCGCCTCATATGCGTCTCCTCACGAGCGAATGAAGAACAGTCCGACGATGCCGGCAATGTAGAGGGCGAGTACGACGAGCGAATCTACGCCCGCTCCAAGGACGAGTCGCTTGGACCGCAGGACCGCCCCAGCGCAATAGACGACGGTAAGCAATGCGCCAAGCGCCGTTAGATAAAGATCCGGCCCCTTTGCATCCGGCAAGATCGCTTCGCCGCTCAACAACGAACCGAGAAGGAAAAGCACGGGCAGGAATGCGTTTCCACCGATGATGTCGCTGATCGCCAATTCGAACTTCTGCGCTTTGATCGCGGACAGTCCCGTCGTAACTTCCGGAAGCGCGGTCACGGCGGCAAGCAGCGTCGCGCCGAAGAGGACGCCTTCCCAGTGCATGCGCGTGGCGATCTCGGAACTTACGAGTTCTAAGACGACGCCGCATAGCAGCGTGGCGACCGCTGCGACGGCAAACATGGCGACGATGACGCGCATCGACCGGCGCTGCGGCGCGACGAACTTCGACGTCTCGGCAATCTGCTCGTGTCCGGTGCGCCAAACTCCGCGATCTTCATTTTTCGACACCAGCCACAGACCCGCTATCCACGCTATAACGATTGCAATTTCCGCGGGCGTCATGCGAAACGCGATCGCCTCGCGCGGCATGAGAGATCCGATGATGCAAAACATCAAGATCGCGACCAGAACCATTCCCTGCAGCACGATCGTCAACGACCTCACCGTTGACATCAACGGAACGCGGGAACGGAGTCCCGGTCCGTCGAGTAAGACGAGAACCGCCGTTTGAATCGCTATGCCGCCCAGAATATTTCCAACCGCGAGCGACATCGTATGCGTATAGGCGCAGCCTGCAATAATGGCGACCTCGGGGAGATTTGTCGCGACCGATAAAAAGACCGCGCCGCCCATACCTTCGCCCCAGCCGACGTGCGCGTCGATGGCATCGGTCGTGAAGGCCAGAATGGAGCCGGCCCACCAAATTACGGCGCCCGATAACGCAAAAGCAGCCACGAGCATCCACATCGCCAAGCCGGTCATTGCGCCACTCATTCCCACAAAAGCAAGGACGCCCCGCCTCGGCGGAACGTCTATTGTTGAACTATATTGCGCCCGGGGAAACTACGCGAGCACGAGTTCTTCGTCGCCGATCCCGGCTTTGCGAACCGCCTCGTGAATCATCTGATCTTGAATCTCTTTCACCGCCCACCGCGCCTGGGCGTCCGGAGCGAGCTTGTCCACGGGATCGAAGTAGAGGAACGCCTTGCCGGATTTCACGCTCGGCGCCGCATATACGGCGATGCCGTTTTCTTTATCGTAATGTTCGAAGGAATGAATGTCGCGTTTGCCGCCGCCGCCCGGGGCGTCGCAGATAAAGAGCGGTGTGTTAAACCCCGCCGTGCTTCCGCGCACCGATTTTTCGATATCGCACGAAGTCTGCACGGTCGTGCGCAGCTCTTCGACGCCCTTGACCATGTCGTGCATGTAAACGTAATAAGGATGCACGTTCACGTACTCGAGACGCTTCACGAGCAGTCCCATGCGTTCCTTAGTGTCGTTCACGCCGCGAATAAGCACGCTCTGATTGCGCGTGTAAATGCCGCGTTCGAAGAGCATGCTCATCGCCCGCTCCGTAATCCACGTGATCTCTTCTGGGGCGTTGAAGTGGGTGTGCAAGACGACGTCTTTGCCCATAGTGCGTCCGCGATCGACGATTCGCGTGAGCGCATCGAGCCACTCCGTATGCGTAATGATTTTCATCGGCATAATCGCGGGCCCCTTGGTCGCAAAACGCATGCGGCGAACGTGCGGGATATCGAGCAGCGCGTTGCCGATCAATTCGATATTTTTTGGCGGCAGCTGATAGGTATCGCCGCCCGAAATAACGATGTCTTCGAGCTCCGGACGTTCGGAGATGTACTTGAAGGCATCCTCCCACTGCTTGGGAGTCTTCGCAAGTGAGACCTTGTCGACGTTATCCGTATCCGGACCGATCGCATAGCTGCGCGTGCAGAAACGGCAGTAAACCGGACACGTGTTGAGTGGTAAGAATAACGCTTTGTCGACGTACCGGTGAACGAGACCGGGAACGGGCGAATCGTCTTGCTCGTGCAACGAGTCGAGCGTCAGGCGCGGATGATCGGGCAGCAGAGACGAGGCGAGCGGAATGAATTGCCGGCGAATCGGATCGTTCACCGGATCGTTCCAGTCCATCAGCGCGAGCGCGTAAGGAGAGACGCGGACGGCCATCGGCGCTTTTGCGAAACCGTCCGCTACATCGGCAAAAAACTCCGCAGAGCAGATGTCTTTAATGGTGTCAAGCAATTCTTGCGGCGTCTTCACCGCATTTTTTTGCTGCCAAAGATGGTCGAGAAACGTCGTTTCGTCGATGTCTTTGTACGCCGGAACGTGCTTCCAGAAATTACCCTCTTTGAGATTCTTGTATTCGAACTGTTCGGGCGGGGCCGGCGGTTTGAGGTGTTTTATCTCGTTCATAATGTCCTCGGCTTCCTAGTCTTTGCTCGCGTACTTCTCATTGAAGTATGCATGGATTCGGGGATTCTCCCGCAGCGTCTGCAGCGCGGTGTCGGCGTGGCCTTTAGCGTACCCGTTGCCGACGATCATGGTAACGTCTTTGCCGACGCCTTCAGCTCCGAGCGCGGCGGCCGTAAACGATGTCGACATCGAGAAGAAGTAAACGATGCCTTCGTCCTTCGTGCAAAGAATCGATCCCAGCTCCGTGCCGGGTACGTTGACGCAGTTGATAACGATATCGGCTAGCTCGGGGACCGCCGCTTTGACCGATTCGCTCATTGCGAGCGCGTCCCGCGCGTCGATCTCGATGAACCGGTCCACAAGATTCGAATCGCACAACAAGCGAGCTGCAGGCGTGTCGGCGGAAGGGCCGATCCCTATGACCGTGCCGCTCGGGCCGACCCGAGCGCGCGCTTGCGCGCACGAGAGCAAGCCGCTCTTGCCGTCGGCGCCGACTACGAGCACCGTCTGGGCGCGGGAGCAAAGCCGCCGTACTTGCGCGGGCGCTCCTGCGACGTCCAGCACGGCCAGAGCGACGTTCTCGTCGATGTCTTCCGGCAGCGTTGCCCATAGTCCCGATTCAAAGAGAATCGCTTTGCCACGGATCCATATTCGCCCCGTCGTTACGTCGATGCGCGTGATCGCTTCGATCTGTAGCGGCGTCAACGTGAGTGAAACGAGCGATGCGATGCGACTGCCCGCCTTGATATCGACGCGCTCGCGAAGTTTTTCACCGACCTTCAGAACGTATCCGATGAACATGCCGCCGCTTCCCGTGACGGGATTGTGCTGCTTGCCACGTTCGTTGACGACCGCAAGCACGTGCGCGCGAATTCGATCGGAGTCCCCGCCGCATTCATCGAAAATTTGCTTGAACGACGCGGAGTCGATGTTGAGAACTTCCACGTCGCAGAGAACTTCGTTTTCGAACGCGATCGGCGTGTTGTCGATCTTCCATGCGGTCT
Source organism: Vulcanimicrobiota bacterium (assembly GCA_030854045.1). GTDB lineage: Bacteria > Vulcanimicrobiota > Vulcanimicrobiia > Vulcanimicrobiales > Vulcanimicrobiaceae > JALYTY01. Next base: position 32,114 of record JALYTY010000067.1, read on the forward strand.
GCGGCATGGCGCCGGGCGGCTCGAGAACGCGATGCGTGCCGAGCGGGTGAATCGTTCTGTCGAATGCAACGCTCATGATGAGATCGAAATGCCCCCGCGGTCGAAGGGCGTCGTAAGCACGATCGTCGTTTTCGTTCGCGCCATGCCGGCCATCGATTTAAGTCTTGCAAGCAGATCGTCGAGGTGCTGCGTGGAGCGCGTAACGACTTTACAGACGAACGTCTCTTCACCGGCCACGGAATGAACCTCGCACACCTCGGGCAACCCGCTCAAATTCTTTATGAAGGTATCATAGTTGCAGTCGGGTGCCGTATAACAACTTACGAATGCGGCAAGTTCCAATCCCAAACGTTTGCCGTCGAGCTGCGCCGAATAGCCGCGGATGTGGCCTCGCTGCTCCAGCCGCTTTACGCGATCGTGAACCGCCGGAGCCTTAAGTCCCACGAACGCGCCCAGCTCCGCGAACGTCGAACGGGCGTTACGCTGCAGGGCGTCCAATAACTGAACGTCCAATTCGTCGAGTTCCTCCGTCAACAGTACCACGTTTGCCGTAATGGCCTTTCTTCCGAAAAGAGTTCGGTTGAAATACTATAGCATCCATTGTTTATTCGGGGCAACGAGGAAGAGTCGCAGCAAAAGCGATTTAGTCTTGCGGGCTAGAACAGGCCTCGCAATGCGATTTTTCTCGCTTGCCTTGACGCTCGCTTTCCTCGCCTCGTGTTCCGGCGCTGCCGGTCGCGCAGCGCCGGCCGCGACGGTGCGGTTCGATCTCGCAGCCGACCCCGCCACGTTGAATCCGCTTTTCATGCATCCCGACGCGGCATCGGTAGAGCAGCAGGTAGCCCGACTCGTCTTCGAGCCCTTTATCGATCTGGACTCGCGCGGCCGCCCGGTGCCGGCGCTGCTTGCCGAGATCCCGACGAGCGACAACGGCGGCGTTTCGAGCGACGGTCGAACGATCACGTACCGTCTCCGCCGTGCGGTGCATTGGAGCGACGGCGTTCCGGTCACGAGCGCGGACGTGCTCTTCACGTTACGCGCGATCCTCGATCCAAGAAATCCGGTTCGATCCCATGAGGGCTACGTCGATATCGAACGCGCCGAGGCTCCGGACTCGCATACCGTCATCTTTCATCTCAAACACCCATGGGCGCCCGCAGCGACCTCGTATTTCTCCTACGGTACGGCGCCGCAGTTCGTCTTGCCCGCGCATGCTTTTCCCAGTGCCGGAGCGCTCGCGCAATCGCCGTTCAATGCCGCGCCCACTGTGGGAGACGGCCCGTACACCTTCGTGTCGTGGGAACGCGGTCAAGGATTGCGTTATGCGGCTAATCCTCGGTATTGGCGCGGCAAACCGGCCGTTGCGGTTTTGGACGTGCGGATAGCTCCGGACGCCTCCACAAACCTGCTCATGCTGCAGTCCGGCGTGCTGGATTGGAACTTGATCGCGCCCGCGCAATATCAAATCGTCGCTCGCGACGCCCACATGCGCTTCATCTCCGTCCCGACCGCCGTCGTTGCGGGGCTCGTTCTGAATACCGAGCATCCGCCGCTCGACGACGAGCGCGTGCGGCGAGCGCTTGCAATGTCGGTCGATAGAGAATCCATCAGCGCAAAAATTACTCTCGGCAAATATCCCGTTACGAACATGCTGCAGCCGCAGTTTTCATGGGCCTACGATCCCTCGGTGCGAGAGCCGCAATTCGATCCCGCGGCGGCCGACGCGCTTTTCGATGCCGCCGGCTGGCATCGCGGACCGGACGGCTTGCGCAGACGTGGCGCGGCGGTCTTCCGGCTGACATACGTGCAGTTTCCCGAATCGATGACCGGCGTGCGCGTCGCTGCAGCGGTCCAGGCACAATTGCGCGAGCGCGGAATCGACGTCGCGATAAAAAGCGTCAGCAACGCACAGTTGTTCTTGCCCAAAGACGGCACGCTCGCGTCCGGAACGTTCGATATCGCCTACGTTCCCTTCACGATGGGAGCCGATCCGGACGATTCGTTCGTGCTGCGATGTGATGGCGCGTCGAATTACATGCGTTGGTGCGATACGCGCGTGGACGCGCTCGAACGCCAAGCGCTCGCGTCGACATCGCAATTGCGGCGCAAGGCTTTGTATGGAAAGATCGCGCGTATAGTAGCCGCAGCGGTGCCGATCGTCTACCTCTTTAACGCCGATTACATCTACGCATATCGCGATCGTATCTCCGGTTTCGCGCCGAACGCTTTTTTGCCGACTTGGAACGCCGGGGCTTGGAGAACGTGACGCAGGAGAAGATCGCACTCGTTGCCGTTCACGGCGTCGCCCGGCATCCGCGTTACGAATTTCAAGATCAGGTCGCCGGCGATCTGTGTCGGCGGCTCAACGAGGTGCAGCGCGACGCGTGGGCGATCGACGTCGTCAATCCCGGTAACGTGCTGCGCCCCGGCGAGGACGATCCGCAGCCGACGATAAGCCGCGTTCATAAGAAAGATGACGACGTTGTAAACCCCAAGGACACGTACTTCGACGTCATGGAAGCGTATTGGAGCGCGATCGACAAAGGGCGCACGAACTGGCTCTCCATCGTCGGGTGGCTTCTGCGGCTCGTGTTCGCGCCGTTCAATACGACCGCGCGTTTAAATGCCGGTACGCCGAAACAATTTTTCGATTACGCGTATATCGGCGGAGCGCTGGCGCTCGCATTCGGCTTGTTTTTTGTTTCCATCAGTGCGGTGTGGCAGTCGTTCTTGCGTATTCTCGACGTAACGGGAATTCTGCGACATTCGGCTGCGGGGGACGTGCTTCTCACCCTCGATTCGAATGCCGACGCGCCGGGCGGTGTGCCGATCAAGATTGTGGTCTGGCTCTTCGTCGGCTTTTTAGGTGCGTTTCTGGTGAGCGAGGCGATGAGCGCCATTGTAAAAATATTCCAGCAGCGCAGCGGGTTGCGGCACAATCCCGATGCCGTCTGGCACCGCAGCGTCGCAATCGCGATTCTCGCGATCTCCGGTTCCGCGCTCGTCTATGCGATGGCCGTCGCGAGGTTCGCTCACGGAGCGCTCGGATGGCGCGGCATCGTTTTCCTCATCCTTATTTTCGTCGCGTTTTCCCTCGGCAGATCGCTGTTGATCGATTTCCTGGTCGGATTCTTTGGCGACGTGCAAATTTACACGACGCGCGATGAGAACGACTCGAAATTTTACGATCTCCGCGACGGCATATTGCGCGCCGCAACCAACGCGATCATCAATGCTATATCGCCCGAGGTCAACGGTGGTCGGAATTACGACCGCGTGATCGTCCTAACGCACAGTCTCGGCGCGACGATTGCGATGGACGCCATCGTGCGCGCCTATCAGTTAGCCGCTCAAGGCGCGCTCACAAACGATCAGTTCCTAAAAATTCGCGCCTTCGTTACGGCCGGCTCGTCGCTCGAGAAGACGCGCTATTTTTTCGATAGCTCCGGCAGATCGCCGGCGCTGTCGTTCGAACAGTGGCGTAACGACGCGTACGGAAGCCTGTTTACCTGCGATCCTGCAGCGCTGGGCGGAGCTGCGGGCAAGGGTATATTTTGGGCTAATTATTGGTACTTCCAAGACCCGATCTGTAACGAGATCCGTTCGTACCGCTCCTATTTGAAACCGGGCGAATCGCTCGACACCGCACGGTCGTTGCGCCTGTCGCGAACCGGCACGGACGATTGGGACGATGGGGAGGGCGACAGGCCGATCTGCCGCAACGAGCGCGGGAACAAGCACATAACGCTCTTTCATCCCATGCTGCACTCGGACTATCTCGACGACGATTGGTTTTGGCGTTCCAGCCCCGGCCATGTCGGCGCTCTCGACATTATCGCGTTTCCAGCAAATGCAACGCAGTTTATAGCAGCGAGCCCGCCGTAACTAACGGAATACTCTGCGAAGCCCGAACGCTTGCATTAAGCAGTACGTGCATCGCGCTTCGGATAAGACGGTGAGCGTTCACAACGCTTTGACGGCTGCCGTAAGGCCGTCGACGGAAGCTTTTGCGTCGCCGAACAGCATCGCGGTATTCGGCATCTCGTAGAGCGGATTGTCGATGCCGGCGAATCCAGATCGCATCGATCGTTTGAGCACGATCACGTTCGCGGCGCGATCGACGTCGAGAATCGGCATGCCGTAGATCGGAGAGCTCGATACGTTGCGCGCGGCGGGATTCGTGACATCGTTTGCGCCGATGACGAGCGCGACGTCGGTCGTTGAAAACTCCGGATTGGCGTCTTCCATATCGAGCAGCTGTTCGTATGCGACGTTCGATTCTGCAAGCAGGACGTTCATGTGACCGGGCATCCGACCGGCAACGGGATGAATCGCGTAGAGAACTCTTACGTTGCGCTTCTCTAATTGATCCGCGAGTGCTTTCACCGCGTGTTGCGCTTGCGCGACCGCCATGCCGTATCCCGGGACGAATACTACTTTGCTCGCGTATGCCAGCATGACCGCGACATCGTCGGCGCTCACGCTGCGAACGTTCTGGGGACCGCCGCTTCCTACGGCCGGCTCGCTGCCCCCGCCCGATCCGAACGCGCCGAAGAGGACGTTTGCGATCGAACGATTCATCGCTTTGCCCATATCGACGGTAAGGATCGTTCCGCTCGCGCCCACGAGCGCGCCGCAGATTATCAGCAAGGTCGAGTCGATTTCGAAGCCGGTGATCGCCACCGCGAGACCGGTAAAAGAATTGAGCAGCGAGATCACGACCGGCATATCGGCGCCGCCGATCGGCAAGACGAAAAGCACGCCGAGTATGAGTGCTGCCGCAACGAGCAGCGGATACGTCCAAGGAGCCGTTACGCCGCCGGCCGCAATGAGCCACGCGGCGCTCGCGATGATGACGAGCGCAATTAGGGCGTTGACAATTTGCTGACCGGCGTAAGTGATTGGCCGACCGGTCATGACTTCTTGCAGTTTGAGGAACGCCACGATCGACCCCGCAAAGCTGACCGATCCGATGATGGCCGAAAGTACGAGCGAGGTCGAAACGACCGGCCCGAAGCCGCTTCCGCTCTGCAGCAGCACGTAAAATTCAACGGTCGAAATAAGCGCGGCCGCGCCGCCGCCCGCTCCGTTATACAGTGCTACCATTTGCGGCATTGCGGTCATTCGAACGCGCAGCGCCGCTACGATGCCGATGATGCCGCCGATAACGATACCGACTGCTATGGCCCACCATCCTATGCCGAGCGTTTGCACGAGGACGCCGACGAGCGCGATGAGCATTCCGACGGCGGCCAGCCTGTTTCCAAGCCGGGCCGTCGGTGGAGCGTTGAGAAAGTGGAGACCGAGAATAAAGAGCGCGACGGCAACGAGATCGGCCAGTGCAATCGCAACCGTCATTTACGGCCCTCTTTCTTGCGAAACATTTGAAGCATGCGTTCCGTTACGGCAAAGCCTCCGAATACGTTAATTGCGCCGAGCGTCACGGCGGCAATCCCGAGCAGCGTCAGAACAGCGCTGTTGTTTGAAGCGCCGAAAAGCGTCGCAACCACGACGACGGCGCCTGCAAGCACGATGCCGTGAATCGCATTCGTCGCCGACATGAGCGGCGTGTGAAGCGTCGTCGGCACCTTCGAGATTACTTCAAAACCTACGAAGACCGCGAGAATGAGTACCGTGAACAAACTCAAGAGATGGCCGACGTCGGTCATGCCGCACCTACCAGAGCGGTCCCATCGCGCGATACGCACGCGCCTTTGATGACCTCGTCTTGCGGATCGAGGACGAGCGTGCCGTCTTTAATAAACGGCGCTACGAGCGCGAAGATATTGCGCGAGTAGAGTTGGCTTGCGTTAAACGGCATCGTTGACGGCAGGTTCGTCGGTCCCAGAATCGAGACGCCGTTTGGCGAAACAATCGTTTCGTCGGGTCTGGTCAATTCACAGTTGCCTCCCGATTCCGCCGCCAGATCGACGATTACGGATCCGGGGTTCATCGCAGCGACCGCTCTCGCGCTTACCAGCATCGGCGCCCGGCGTCCGGGAACGAGAGCCGTAGTAATCACAACGTCGCTCGCCGCAATCTGTTCTACCATCCACGTCTGCTGCCGCTCTTGCTCTTCGGGCGTGAGCTCCTTTGCATAACCGCCCGAACCTTCGGCATCGGCGCCCAGATCGAATTCCAAGAATTTCGCACCGAGCGATTGCACTTGTTCCCGGACCGCGGCACGAACATCGTAACCCGTGACCACCGCGCCCAGCCGTCGCGCGGTCGCAATTGCCTGTAATCCGGCCACGCCCGCTCCGAGCACGAGCACTTTAGCGGGCGGAATCGTTCCTGCGGCCGTGGTGAGCATCGGGAAAAATTTCGGTAAGGCGGCTGCGGCTAAGAGCACGGACTTGTATCCAGCGATGTTGCTCTGCGATGAGAGCGCGTCCATCGATTGCGCCCGCGTGATGCGCGGAATGCGCTCCATAGCAAGCGCCGTTACGCCCGCTGCGGCGAAACGCGCTACACCGCTGGGATCTCCGAGCGGATTAAAAAATCCGACGATTGCGCATCCGCGCCGCATCGCGGCGAGGATGCCGTCCGCGGGCCGCCCCACGAACGCGACGAGATCCGCGTCGGAAACGAGTGAGGCCGGATCGTCTGCAAACGACGCTCCCGCCTTGGAATACAGTTCATCGGGAAATGCCGCCGCGGCGCCCGCGCCGCGTTGTACGCGCACGTGCGCACCGCTCTTTATAAGGCGTGCCACCGTCTCGGGAACGAGCGCGACGCGCCGTTCGGGAGCGGTTTCGCGTGGAACCGCAACAATCATGGCCCGATTTTCAGCGCACCATCATCGAACCCTGTTATGTACCGCCGGCACGTGCGATCGACTCGATCGCTATGGCGAACGCGATCGCACCGGAAGCGTGCGCCATATGTTCTACGCGAAATTTTCGGTTCGCGGCATCGAATGCAATCGCGAGATCCGCAAGCGAAATCGCCAATCCCGCGATGCAGAGAACGAACAACGCACGCCCATCGTGAAAGTAGCAGCTGCAGGCGAATAACGCGCCCAGCGCCGTATCGCGAGAACCCGTAGCGCGAACGTAGGCCCGAGCCGCTGCGTCATCGGCGGCGATGCCGTAACCGCGCGCGAGCAGTTCGGGGAAAAACAGCGCGAGAACGCCGACGGCGATCAAAGCGGCGGCGGCAATGACGGAAATAACGAAACCTAAGCCCCACATCTAACGCAATTCGATCCCGTTGCGCAAAGTTCCGATGCGCGATATTTGTACTTCCATCACATCACCGTCGTGCAAAAATTCGGGAGGCGTGCGCGCAAATCCGACGCCCTCCGGCGTTCCGGTGGCAATGATGTCGCCGGGAAGCAGCGTCATGCCGCGAGAAAGTTCGGCGATCAGACGCGGGATGCGAAAGATCATGTTGCCCGTCGTGCTGTGCTGCTTCTGGACTCCGTTGAGCCGGAAGACGATCTCCAAATCGTGCGGATCGCCGAGTTCGTCCGATGAAACGATCCACGGTCCCAAAGGAGCGCTTTCATCGAGGCTTTTTCCTTTGAACCACTGCACGTGCGCACGCTGCATGTCGCGCGCGGTTACGTCGTTGAAGCAGCAATAGCCAAAAATTACCGAAAGAGCATCGGCTTCCCGGACGTTCTTGCAGCGCGTACCGATGACGACGGCAAGTTCGGCCTCGAAGTCGTATTCCGAAGAGATCGACGCTTGGAGATGCACCGCCGCTTCGGGTCCGACGACGGCCGTAGGCGCTTTGGTGAAAAATGTCGGTACCTTGGGAAGCTTCAACTCGCGCCCTTGCGCGCGGGCTCCTTCGGCCGCGTGCTCGAGATAGTTGCGCCCCACGCAGAAAACATTGCGAGGCGGTTCGAGCGGTGCGAGCAGCACGGTGTTTTCAATCGGCACGGCTACGGCTCCGGCATGGCGTTCGACACGTTCGCTCGGTTCGAGCGCGATGTAGTCCAGCAGCGTCGCAACATCGATCGGCACGATCGCGCCGTTCTCAATCACGGCCGGCAGCGCGCGGCCCTCGTCGCTGCGAAACGTAACGAACCGCATCGGCGCTATCGCCTCACGGGCGGCGGCTCGTAAGATGCCACATCTCGCAGTAACGGCAGCGATATACCGAAAGCGCTTGCGCGGTACCGTTCATCAGCATGAATGCTCGGGCATGCGCTTCCGATACGTGCGCGTCTTTTCCCGTGCAGCTACGCGCCGGCCCACCCTCGTCTGCGAGAAAGTCCGGCAGCGACGGTCGCGGCTTAGGGGTGCGGCGACGGCGAGCCAATGATTCGGTCGAGCGGAGGCAGCTTTGCTCCGCGCGCTTCTTTGTTCGCGAGATCCATCATCTGGTCGGCGGCGCCTTCCTTGGCGCCCCAACTGCCGCCGGATTTTACGAGCGACACGCCGCGACGCACGGATTTCGTTGCGGGGCTGTAGTCGTAGGTAATCTTGTAAAGTCCCACTTGCGCCGAACCATCGGGATGGCGTATCCACATCTGCAGCACGTTGCCGTACGTCTGCGCATCAAAAGACGGATAGTGCGACGGCTTGACGGTTTTTGCGCGAACGACTTGGCCTTTGCTGTTGACCTCGGCCGTAAACTCCGAATGCAGCGTCCGGTTGGGAAAGCGCGGTAATGGAACGGCCGGTATTTTGGGGTGCGGCGTGGCGGTTGCCGCAGATGCAGGCGTCGCGCAAGCGAGCGCGAGGAAGGCGAATGCGAACGCCCGGAACGCGGTGGTGGTCATCGTGCGGTCCAATCTCGAAAGTACGTAGCGTACACAGTTAGGGGCTGCGGTGAGAAACGTCATCGCTTCGTCGTAGGTTCCGCGGGGTGGCGCCGTTCTCCGGGTCGAAGCCGCCGTTTCCGATGCTGCTCTACCGTGTCTTGACTACGGCGATTCTCGTCGTTCTTACATTTGCCGCGCCCGCGTCGGCAGGGCGGCCCATCGTCGATCTGCACAAGCTCGATGCGTACTTTGCCCTCTTTGCGAGCGACTCGAACGTCCCGTGGAAGACGGCGACGGTTCGGCTAGACACGTATTCTGCCGCTGCCGTTGATTTTAGCGTCTATCAAGTCGATCCGGGCGACGTGTTGACCGCCGGCTCGAACGCTCGGCCGCGTGCGATCGACACGCGCAAGCGCCGTCCGCTCGCGCACTTTACCTACTCGCCTCCGGGCGGGTATCAATTTCAGTCCAACGTCGTGCCCGTTCCGCTTGGGTTTCGCGAGGGATTCTTCGTCGTTGAAGCGCGCCGCGGAAATACCGGCGATCAGGTCTGGATCAACCGCACGCGCATTGGATTGCTGACCAAAGAAACGCCGCAGGAACTGATGGTTTACGGTGTCGATCTGCTCAGCGGCCGACCGCTCTCGAAGATGCGAATAGGGTTCTTAGCAGGCTTGAGGTTCGTCGACCGTTCCACCGACGATAACGGTATCGTCCGTTGGCGTGGCGAGCCGCGGCCGATCTTCGCACTGGCACAATGGGGAGCGAGCTTCGCTTTTACGTCGCTGCTTCCGCAGGTTCCGCTGCCCGCTACGATCGTCGGCGTGCGCGCCGATACGGCGGTCGTTCATGCGGGCGGCATCGTGCGTGTGGTCGGTTTTGCCCGAAGCCGCCGCGGAGCGACTTTGAACGCGGCGCGGGGAACCGCGAGCATCACGCTGCGCCTCGGCGGCGCCGCCGTCGCTCAGGCGAGCGCGCCGCTCGATGCAGCGGGCGCATTCGAAGCGAGGCTCGCGGTGCCGGCCGGCGCCGCAGCAGGAGACTACGCAGTACTCGCTGCGGTCAACGGCGGCGTCGGCGGAGCAACCATCCATATCGACGCGACGGCGGGCGGGATAACGCTCTCCGCTGCTGCGGCGTGCGAGGCGACGTGCGATCAGCGCGCGGCGGTTCCCGTCGCAATCGTGTCTTCGCGCGGCGGCGTACCGGTGCACGTCGTCGTAGTGCGTTCGCCGCACGTCTTCATCGGATATACACCGGAGGCGGCGCCATGGGGAACGTCGACCTGGCTCGATATCACCGTACGTACCGATGATTCAGGACGCGCGACGGTTCTGATCCCCGCTCCGACCGACGGCCTTGCCTCGACCTACGGCGTAGAAGCGACATCCGGCGGTGCCACGGCGGCTACACGAATCATCGTGCCGCTCGGAAGAGTGACGCTACGGTTGAGCCTCGCACGCCAAGAACAGACGCTCGGAACTCCGGTAAACTTTGACGTATATGCTACCGACGTCGGCACGGGCGCGCCCGCCGGCAATCTCGATGTAGCGGTAAAATCCATTCATGGAGCGTCGGCGAGCGAGCAGACCCTGCGTCTGGATGCATCCGGACGCGCGCACGGATCGTTTTCCTCGCCGGATCTGGGCACGAGTCTAATTCAAGCGGCTGTTACCGTCGATGGTTCGCGCATCGCGGATGCAGCGCAGATCGATGTCGTTCCGCAGGCAGCGCGGCAGGATGTCGATTCAGGAAGTACCGACGCCCGGGTCGTGCTCGATCGGGCGGTCTATCGGGACGGGGACGAAGCTCGCGTGACCGCCTCCATGCCGGGAGCGCGGGGCGATGCGCTGCTTACGCTGGAAAGCGCTTTGGGCGCAGAGGCCTCCGTGTTGAGTTGCGCCTCCGGACATTCGGAGACGCGTTTCAGGCTGCGCGATCAACCGGGCGCGCTTGCCGTCGGCGCGGCGTTCGTGCGCGACGGCGCGATCGAGTGGACGAGCGCACCGCTTCAACTCGATGCACCCGGCCGACCGCAAGACGTTTCCCTCGTCTTGGACCATCCGGAGTTTTCGCCCGGCTCGCAAGCCTCCGTCGTGCTTTCGGATACCAGTGGTGGCCCCGGCACGGCGGCCGTTCGCGTCAGCCGTGGGATGCCGTCGGGAAGCGCCGTTTTCGATTCGGCGCCGTCGCTCTTGGCGGTCGGAATCGCAGCCACGCAAGTGAGCGCACCGGCGGGGCAGACGTGGCACCCGTGGGTCGATTCAGCCGGAACGCGCGCGCAAGCGATTGGGTTCGAGCGGCGCGGTGCCGCACCCAAAGACCTGACCCTCGCGCAAGCCGAAACACAGACGCTTTCGTGGAACGTCGCGCGCGACGGCTATGCCCCGCTCGTGGTGCAGCTTCCCGACCTCGCGGGTCGGTACACCCTCTCGGTACTCAAGATGTTTGATGACGGGCGCGTCGTCGCTGCATCGTCGCCCGTTGTGGTCCGTTAAAACGATGTCCGCCGACGCCGGTTCAGCGCGCTTAATGCTGCTCGACACGTACGGTCTGATCTACCGCGCGTTCTTCGCGTTGCCGCCGCTCACCACAACCAAAGGAACTCCGATCAACGCCGTTTACGGATTCACGATGATGCTTAACAAGCTCATCGCGGACGAAAATCCGACGCACGTCATCGCTGCTTTCGATCGTGGCAAACCGGCTTCGCGGGTAGCGCTCTATGCGCCGTACAAAGCGCAACGCGACGCGATGCCGGACGATCTTCGTTCGCAGTTCGCGCTCGTGCGGCAAGTTCTGGCGGTCTTCCGCATTCCGATTATCGAAATGGAAGGCGAAGAAGCCGACGACGTCATCGCGACGCTGGCGCGCCAGGCCGAAGATGCGGGCAAACCGACGCTCGTCGTCACCGGGGATTTGGACCTGCTGCAGATCGTAGACGAGCGAACGACCGTGCTTACGACGCGACGCGGCATCACCGACCTCGGGCGCTACGATGCCGCCGCCGTCATGGAGCGGTTCGAACTTTTGCCGCGCCAATTACCGGACTATCGTGGCCTCAAAGGCGATCCCTCGGACAACCTTCCCGGTATTCCCGGCATCGGCGAAAAGACGGCAATCAAGCTAATCAAAGCGGCCGGATCGCTCGATGCGCTCATCGCCGACCCATCGCTTGCGGGATCGCCAAAGCTTACCAAGCTAATCGAAGAACACGGAAGCGCGGCACAGACATATCGCGCCGTTTCCACGATCCGCCGCGATCTTGCCATAGACCTCGATTGGGATCTCGCGCAGTTGCGGCCGCCGACCGACGCCGAGCGCTATCGGCTCTATGCGGAATTGGAATTTAAGACGCTGCTTGCGAAGCTGAAGCCGCCGGCCGACGATCTGCCGCTCTTTGATTCCGAGCAGAAGATTCACGGCGTTTACCGCTCCTACGCTGCGAGCGTCGATCCGCCGGAATTCGAGCGGCTCGGCGGTGAACTTCGCGCCCTTTCCAACGCCGAAACGCTCGCTATCGCGGTGCGCGGCGATGAGATCGGCGTCAGCGGCGCGGCCGGTACCGGCGTATCGTTTCGACGTGCGGCACTCTCACACGCCGAGGTGCGTAACGGTTTTATCGAAGCATTGCGCAGCGCTCGAACGATCGGCGCTTACGATGCCAAACGTGTGGCTCACGTCTTACTGGAAGAACGGATCGCGCACGAGCGTTTCGATAGCGATGCGATGATCGCCGCGCATCTGTTGAATCCGTCTCGTACGTTTGCCGATTTGAACGATGCTGCAGCGGAAGTTTTGCGCGAGGGCGTGCCCGACGAAACAGCCGCGCACGCCGACGCAGCGCTTCAAATCGCAGCCAAAGCCATTGTGGAGCTTGAGGCGCGCGAACAGCACGCGCTATTTCACGACGTTGAAGTGCCTCTCGCGCCGTTGCTCGCGCGTATGGAAGCGGCCGGAGTCGCGATCGATCCGACGGAACTGCATGCCATAGGAGCGGAGATCGATTCGGCCGTCATCCGGCTGCAGAAACAAATTTTCGATTTTGCCGGCGAAGAGTTTAACATCGGGTCGCCGATGCAACTCGGTAACGTCCTCTTCGGAAAGCTACAGATTCCCGGTGGCAAGAAAAACAAGACGGGATGGGCGACCGGGGTTGAGATTCTGCAAAGCCTTGCGCGCGCGTACCCCATCTGCGCGCTCGTGCTGGAATGGCGTGAAGTAACGAAGTTAAAGAACACGTACGTCGACGTCATTCCGCAACTCGTCGATCCGCGGGATAATCGTCTGCACACGGTGTTTAATCAAACCGCTACGGCCACGGGCCGTCTTTCTTCAACCAATCCGAACCTGCAAAACATTCCGGTGCGCGGCGATCTCGGACGGCGCATACGGCGCGCATTCGTCGCAAAGAGCGACGAGCACGTACTGCTAGCGGCCGATTACAGCCAGATCGAACTTCGCCTTATGGCGCATCTTTCGGGCGACGAAGCAATGCGCACGGCCTTCGAGGAAGGTCAGGATATTCACGACTTCACCGCGCGCCAAATATTCAACGTTCCGCCGAGCGAAACGATTGGCGGCAACCAGCGGCGCATGGCCAAGAGCGTGAACTTTGGGTTGCTGTACGGAATGTCGGACTTCGGATTGGCCGCCCGATTGGAGATTAGCCGCGGCGAAGCACGGGAAATTACGGCGGCATATTTCGCTCGGTTTCCGTCGGTCCGAGCCTATATCGAACGAACGCTCGAAGAAGCGCGCCGCGCCGGTTATGTCGCGACGATTTTGGGACGCCGCCGTTACATGCCCGCGCTTGCTTCGAGCAATTTCATGCTGCGTTCGGCGGCCGAGCGTGAAGCGACGAACGCCCCGCTGCAAGGCAGCGCCGCCGACCTGATGAAAATCGCCATGGTGAAGATAGACCGAGCTCTGCGCGGTGCGCGATTAGAGGCAGCAATGCTGCTGCAGATCCACGACGAACTGATATTCGAAACGCGCCGGGATGCGCTTCACGACGTCGCGCACGTCGTACGCACCGAGATGGAGAACGCAATCGAGCTTTCGGTGCCGCTGGAAGTTACGATAAAGACGGGAGCGAACTGGTACGATGTCGAGGCGATGACCGATGTTTAGCGGACTACTTGCCGTGCTGCTTCAAATTCCGAGTCCCGCAGTAAGCATGCCGCCTCAAACTCCGCAGCCGCAATCGTTGCGGGCAATCCAAGTCGAAGCGCCGCACGCGCTTCTGCATCTCCAGGTCGCTTCAACGGAGGCGCAGCGCGAACTGGGCTTGATGAGCGTCACGAAGCTGCAGCCGCACGACGGCATGCTTTTTGTCTTCGAAACGGATGCGCCGGTCGCTTTCTGGATGAAAGACACGCTTCTACCGCTCGATATGGTGTTCGTCGGATCCGATGGACGCGTTAGAACCGTAGCCGCAAACGTCCCTGCCGTACCGCTCGATGAACCCAACGACAAGATTCCGCGGCGCAACGGCGCGGCAAAGTACGTCATCGAACTGGCCGCAGGTGAAGCGCATAAAGATGGCATCGCACCCGGTGTCATGCTAGCCGGTCTCCCGGAGTCTCCGGCGTAGCTTCACGGAATCACCTTCGCTTGACCGGCATGGTGAGAGCGCATACGATGCCTTCGTGCCGGAACTTCCCGAAGTAGAAACGATCGCGCGCGGTCTCGCTGCGACGATCGTCGGACGAACGGTCGAACGGGTCGACGTGCGCCTCGCGAAAATGGCGGTAGCGCCGGCGGGCACCGTGTTTTCGCGCGTCCTCATTGGGGAAAGCATCGCGGGCGTTTCGCGCCGCGGGAAATATGCCGTGATACGTTTGGCGTCCGGGCGAATGCTCGTCACGAGCCTGCGCATGACGGGGCGGCTTGTAGTCGGCCGTGCGGGAGATCCGGAGTATCCCGGAACCCACGTCGTCCTTCATTTCGCCGACGGGACGCATCTGAGCTTTGCGGACCTTCGAACGTTCGGGCGAATGCGCTTGCTGGAACCAGGCGACCCGTGGGATGCGCAACTCGGGATCGAGCCGCTTTCTTCAGGCTTTACACCGCAAGCCTTTCAAGGTATCCTTGCGAAGCGGAGAACGCCGATTAAGGCATTGCTCCTCGATCAACGGCGCATTGCAGGCATCGGTAATATCTATGCATGCGAGGCGTTGTGGGAAGCAGGGATTCGACCCGGGCGTCCCGCCGAAGCGTTGACGAAACCAGCGATTCGCCGGCTGCATCGCACGATTGTCGACGTTCTCACTCGCTCGATCGAGATGCGTGGAACGACTGTCGACGATTACGTCGATGCAAACGGATTGCGGGGCGGCTTTCAGAACGTCCTAGCAGTTTACGGCAAAGCTGGGAAGCCATGTCCTCGCTGCGGCAAACCGATCATCCGGACGGTGATCGCGCAACGTGGAACGTGGTGGTGCAGAAGCTGCGCTCGATAGATCCGCAAAAAAATATTTAAGGTAGGAAATACAACATCTCTACGACTGAACTCGCCCCCGAACACATCGAAGAAGATCAACTCGCCCTCGAACAGCAGCTCTATGAAGAGTCGCTCAAGGTGCTCGACGAAGGCCAAGTATTAAGCGGCATGATCGTTCAAAAAGACAAGGACGAACTGCTCGTTGACGTCGGCGGAAAATCTGAAGGCGTACTGCCGTTTCGCGAACTTTCGCTTGCGATAGATTCCAAGACTCTTAAAGTCGGTGATTCGCTCGAAGTGATGATTCACCGGATCGACGAGATGGATGGAACGCTGTTCCTTTCCGAACGGCGGGCGCGAGCGCTTAAGACCTGGGAGAAGGTTATCGAAGCGCACGAACGCGACGAAGTCATCGAAGCGACCGTAACGCAAGTCGTCAAGGGCGGGGTGCTGGTCGATCTCGGTATGCGCGGATTCGTGCCCGCATCGCAGATTCGCCGTCAGCCCGTCGGTAATCTCGACGAACTGATCGGTCAGAAGCTTCGGTTGAAAGTGATCGATCTCGATCACAAACGCCATCGCGTCGTGCTCTCGCAGCGCCTCGTTCTCGAAGAAGAGCTACAGGCGAAAAAGCAAGAGTTGCTCGATACGCTCGAAGTGGGTCAAATTCGCGAAGGCGTGGTCGTTCGTCTCGCAGACTTCGGCGCGTTCGTGGACCTCGGCGGCATCGACGGGCTCATTCATAACAGCGAGTTGAGCTACGCGCGCATCAAGCATCCCTCCGAAGTCGTGAAGATCGGCGACATCGTTCAAGTCGAAATCATGAAATTCGATGCGGATGCGAAGAAAGTGAGCCTGTCGCTCAAACACGCGTTGCCGGACCCGTGGGACGAACACGTGGAGAAATTGACCGAAGGCAGCAAACTTGCGGCGCAAGTCGTCAAGGTGACTCCAAACTATCTGCTCGTCGAGATCGTTCCCGGCATTCTCGCGATGGTGCCCAAAGGGGAGTTCGATCCGAACGCTCAGTTCAATCCCGGTCAAGATGTCGAAGTAACGTTGCTTACGATCAACAACGCTACGCGCCGGATAACGGCATCGATTCAGCACGTCGCCGACGTGCCTCCCGAAGAGTTGGAAGCGCTTATTCCGGACGAAGAAGTGGGACTCGGGACGATCGGAGACGCGCTCGGCGTAGGACCGTAACGCCCGCTCTGCGTCCTTACAACAGCGAGCGCGGGAATTTCCCGCGCTCGCGTCGTTTATAACGGGATGCGAGTAGGGCTGACGGGCGGAATCGGCGCCGGGAAGAGCGAGGTCGCTCGCATTTTCGAGGAGCTCGGCGCCTTCGTCATCGACACCGACGTGCTCAGCCGCGATGCCGTAGCGCCGAACAGCGACGGCCTTATGGCAATCGCGCGAGTATGGCCGCACGTGATACGGCACGGCGTTCTCGACCGGCTTGCGCTCGCGGAGATTATTTTCACCGATCCGCTCGCGCGCGAGCGTCTCAACTCCATCGTGCATCCGTTCGTGCGCCGCCTCGCCCAAGAACGCGAAAAACACGCACGCCCGTGGCAGCTCATTCTCCACGTCGTTCCGTTGCTCTTTGAAACCGGGTACGGCGATTTGGTTGATAAATCGGTTGTCGTTGTTGCGCCCGAGGACGATCGTATCATTCGAATCGCAACGCGCGATCGGATAGACGAAGCTCACGCTCGCGCCCGCATGGCCGCGCAAATCAATCCGCACGATGCTCGCCGTAAAGCCGACTTCGTCATCGAAAACGACGGCAATCTCGCGCATCTGCGCGAACGCGCAAACGCCGTATACAAACAACTAACAGCGCTTTCAATGCGGTGACGTCCGCAACTCGCGTTGAGGCGAACTTCCAGCAAGCTTGCTCGGATCCGCGCGTTTGTTATTCGAGAGATTCGAGCTGTATTAGAGCTGCCTCCCACCGGTGAATTGTTTCGCTGCTTTGCGCGGTTAATGCGTTTAGTTCTGACTGTAACGCTTTGACGCGGTCACGATCTTCGTAGAGTTCCGTTTGCATGAAGAGATCTTGGACCTCGACTTTACGTTTATCGAGCTTTTCGATATCGCGTTCTAAACGCGCGACTGCCGCGGCGAGTTGGGATTTAACTTTAAGCGGCGTGAGCCGCGAGCTTTGCGCCGGCTTCGTTTCGGTGCGAATCTTTTCGCGTGCGAAACGTTCGCGTTCGCGTTGCACGACTTCGTAGGCTTCGTAGCCGCCTTCGGTTATGCCCCATGCGCCGCCGTCGATCCAGAGTACGCGGTCGCAAAGACGGTTGAGCATGTAACGATCGTGCGAAACGATGACAATTGCACCTGCGTAGCCGCCGAGCACGTCTTCTAACGCTTCTTGCGATTCCATGTCCAGATCGTTCGTCGGCTCGTCGAGGAGCAGAACGTCGGAGGCGCGGGCCATCAGGCGCGCGAGCATGATTCGGCGGCGTTCACCTCCGGAAAACGATCCGACCGGCTTGTCCGCGGCTTGGCCGGAGATGCGCATCCGCCCGAGCAGGGAACGAGCCTCTTCCGGCGTGATCGGGGCGGCGCTCAGGATCTCTTCGACCGCGCTCTTTGCAACGTCGAGCCCTTCGTGCGCGTTTTGCGCAAAGTACGCATGATGTACGGCGGGATTGTAGCGAACGGTGCCGTCGTCAGGGAGCAGCGTTCCAGCCAAAATTTTGAGCAGCGTCGATTTGCCCGCGCCGTTAGGGCCGACGATTGCGAGCCGCGCGCGTTGCTCCAAATTTACCGTGACGTTTTCGAAGAGCGGTGAAGCGTACGACTTTGTTATGCCGCCTGCTTCAAAGGCGAAGCCGGTCGTTGCCTTTCGCGTTGCATCGATTCGTACGTTGATGCCGGCGGTTGCCGGAGGTGGCTCGGGTGCACTCGTGCGGGATTCTAGACGGGCGAGCTGTTTTTCGCGGCTTCGCACTTGACCGTAGTCGCTCGACGTATGCGTCGCGCGCAGGCCCGCTACCGTCTCGCGGGCTTTGTCGCGATCTTCGATGTATCGGTCGTAGGCCTCGCGCGCTTGCGTGCGGCGGATGTCGCGCTGACGCAGGAAGCCCGTGTATGCGGGACGTTCCGCAGCGTATTGATGCAAACGTCCGCGATCCATCTCCCATACCGCAGTCGCGACGCGATCGATAAAATATCTATCGTGCGAAACGATGACGTACGGGCGTTTGTCGCCGGCGATGAACTCTTCGAGCCAACGCACCGTCGCTATGTCGAGATGGTTCGTCGGTTCGTCAAGGACGAAATAGTCGGGTTCGTCGATGAGCAGATGTGCGAGAGCGGCCTTTGCCCGTTGGCCGCCGGAAAACTCTCGGAGCGGACGAACGAAATCGCCGGACACGAATCCGAACGCATCCAGCATAGTACGCATGCGTTTGTTTGAAAGGCCCCAGGCTTCGCGATCGACCCGTGCGAGTGCCGCATCGACGAGCTGCTGCAGCGTCGATTCGGTTTCGTCGGCTACGCCTTGCGAGAGATATCCAAACCGCGCGTTGCGCGCTCGGACGATCGAGCCGCCGAAAGGCGGATCGACATCGGCGAGCAGCCGCAGCAGCGACGATTTCCCGGCGCCGTTTGCGCCGACGAGTGCGATGCGTTCTCCGTTGCGGAGCACTCCGGAAACGTCGCTGAAGATCTCTCGTGCGCCGTAGTGACATTCCAAACCGGAGAAACGCAGAAACTCCACGGTTATGGTGCCGTTACGGGCGCCCAGCGGCTGACCGAAAATATGCGCGTACCGTCGGCAATAACGGCGATATATCCGCGGATGACCGTAAGGCGATTCGGGGGCGCCCCCGTCAATCGGCGGCTGAGCTTCACGAAGCCGCTGAAGTCGCGCGCGGTTTGTGACGCGGGATCGTACCGGCCGGCAATGGTGACGGCATCGCCTGCGGCAAGGGACGAGAGCGCCACGATGGGCGTCGGTGCGGCAAAGCGCAGCTTCACCGTAGCCTGCGGCGTAACGCCGTCCCCGAGCAACCTTGCTCGCACGATATAGTCGCCCGGGGCCAGGCTTTCACCACCGCCGGTTTCTTCGTTCCAAACGTATATCGCGAGGACGGAGAGCCCGCTCGCGAGGCGCTTCACGTGCGGCGGAATAGCGGTTCCTTGAGCAGTAGAACGGGGAGCGGATGTCCATAGGACATCGCTGCCGCGCAGCACGTCGATTGCGTATTCCTGCGGTTGTAGAAAGCGGACGTCGACCGCGCGCCGGGACGGATTGCGGACCGCGACCTGGACGCTGCAGCCGTCGAGCAGATCGAGGCTCGTGCGCTGCAACGCTACGCTGAGCGCGATTGCCGCAGTCATTGGTGTTCCTCCGGGTGTTTTGTGGGCGAGAGACTCATTCGTCGCAGGACGCGTCGTCTGCTTCTCGTTTGCCGATTCCTTCGTTTACCGAGCGGTCGGACGGGTATTATGAATACTGCATCCTTTCACGACGGGACGGAACATACGATGGCGATGGAAGAAGATCCGCAGGGCGGCATGAGCGTTCGCGAGGCCGGACGGCGCGGTGGCGAGCGCGTGAAGGCGAAGTACGGCACGGAGTTCTACGAAGAGATCGGCCGTAAGGGCGGCGAGGCGACAAAGAGCAAGTACGGTCCGTCGTTTTACGAAGTGATCGGGCAGAAAGGCGGACAGAAACCGAAGCGGAAAGCAGGCTCATCGTCCTAGCATCACTTCGGCGCTCTTCGCTGTGTAGCGACTAACGGAGCTTATGTCTGAGAAAAAAAGCGGCGACGCGGAGACAGTGAAAGAAATGTCTGTACGCGAGGCCGGGAAGAAAGGCGGCGACACGGTCCGCGACCGGTACGGATCGACGTTTTATGAAGAGATTGGCCGTAAAGGCGGCAAAGCGACCCGCGATCGCCACGGCGTCGAGTTCTACGAGTCCATCGGTCAAAAAGGCGGCAAGGTCGTCAAAGACAAATATGGGCCGGACTTTTACGAAGAGATAGGGCACAAGGGCGGCCAGAAGGTCAAAAAGCTAATCGCCGAGGCGAAGAAAAAAATCGAAGACGAAGCGACGAGCAACAAGTAACGTTTAGCAGGCACCGGCGGCAATAAGCCGCCGTGCTTCTTTTTCCACCGATCGCGGATCGGCGCTCCCATCGGGCTGAAGCGTCATCGCAAGTTTCCCATGCGTGGTCCAAGCAATACCGTCCGCCTTATAATGCGCGACCGTGCAGGGCGAAGCCGACACGTCCTTGTTGCGCAAGAAGAGCAGCGAGAAATTTTGTTTCGGCCACTGCGAGAGCAGCATCGCGGCGCGCCCGTCCTGATATTCGACCGCTATACCTCGATGGTTCGGCGTGTCGAGATCGCCGAGGGGCGGAATGACGGCGAATTTGTAGATATGTTCGTGCGGCAGCCACGGCCGGTAATCGATTTTGCCGAGAGCTACCTGACGAGGCATCACGATTCCGCGACCGTCGATAAGCATCGGGGGAAGTGACGCGTCCGATTCTCTCGCATCCCGATGGCATGCCGCCGTCACGCAGAAGAGCGCGCAACATAAAAAAAGCCGGAACAGGCCCATGTTCCGGTTATCGGCAGCGCCGGCTCGTTGGTAAAGCGGTCTATTTTTCGATCAGTGCCGAGCCGTCCACTTTTCCGAAGTGAACCTGCTCCGTGTCGAAGTTTATCGACATGTTTTGCAGCTTGAGCGTCTGATCGCCGGTATGAAAGTAGCTCGTATGATTCATCCGGAGATTTTTCGCATTGTTGGTCCACACGACGAGATCGGTATCGAACGAGCGTTTCTGCTCGTCGTCGATGCGTTCCACGTGGACCTTTCCGATGGCGGTAAAATCGAGCGTCACAGTGTTGATGCTGATGTGCTGCGCGGCGACTTTGAGATACGGTTTTCCTTTGCGAAAAACGATGCCGTTGCGCACGCCGTCGACCGTTCCCACGGTACCGTCCGGCGAGAGCACCGCATGTGTGTAGTCGAAGTTCCACGATTTCGTCGAGATCCTATTTCCGCGTACGTGGCCGCCGATTAAGTCGATCGATTGCGATGCGATCGGAATCGACGGCATGCCGCCGCCGGCGAGCACGATGCCGACGATCGCCCAGACGACGAGTGCGATCCCTACGACGAGAGACGCCTGCTTCCAGGGAATTCTACGACGCATATCGTCTTCTCCAGGGAATCGCGACCAGAACGATATACCCAACCGCGATTGCAATTGCCACGGCGTCGGGTCCGATATGCGAGAACGCCGAACCGGCAGGATAGCCGACGAGCCCGTGCACCACGGTCTGTTTCTCCAGTCCCGCTCGTGAACTCCACGTTCCGTCGGGTGCGATAACGCCGCTGATTCCCGTAGCGGCGGCGCGCACGACATATTCGCCGGACTCGATCGCGCGCAACTGCGCGATTTGCGCGTGCTGATACGGTCCCGAACTCGTTCCGAACCATGCGTCGTCGGTCGTAATAAGCAAGAGTTGTGCGCCCGCTTGAAGCTGTTTGTATGCCAGGTCGCCGAAAGCTGATTCCCAACAGACAAGCGGCGCCGCGATAAGCCCCGCGGTTGTCGGATACGCTCCGTCGATCGTGCCTTGCCGGAATCCGCCGTTGAGTTTCCCGATATACGGAAGCCACCATAGCCAATTCTTTCCGGGAAACCATTCGGCGAACGGGACGAGCTGGCGTTTCTCGTATGTGGCCCGCAGACCGGCCGGTGTAAAGAAAAATAGCGTGTTATACGATCCCGTAACGTCGGTCGCGATGCTGCCGACGACGACGGTCGCTTGACTCGCGCGCGCGAGATTGATGAACCGCGAGAGCAGGCTGGGATCGCGATTGAGGCCGTAAAACTCTGGAATAACGGTTTCCGGCCAGACGATCAAGCGCGGCCGCGGCTTGAAACGCGCAGCTTGCTGCGTCATGGAAGTATAACGCGAGATCGCTTCGTCCAGCATGCCGCGCCGGAACTTCAGCGATTGCGTGATGTTGCCTTGAACCGCTGCAACCGGGATGGCGGGCGCCGCCGCGTGACGAGCCGGCCATGCTGCCCAGGCTCCAACGGTCAAGCCGCCGACGATGATTGCGGCAATAGCAAAACGCTTCCACGTCGCGCGCAAGAGTGCGTCGGCAAAATAGAATCCCAGCACGCAAAGCGCAAGCGTGATCCCGCTCGTGCCGGCATAGGCTGCCAGGACTTTGAGCGGAGTGTCGGCCTGCGTGGTTCCAAGTTGCGCAAAAGGGACTCCGAGGATGCCCACGGAGCGCGCCCATTCGGTCGCCGTAAAGCCGCACGCCGCAGCGAGCGGTACGAGGACCGCAGGCATGCGGCGGCGTGCAACGGCCGTTAAGACGCCTGCTATACCGACAGCGATCGCCTCGAGCGCAGCTCCCGCCATAACCGCCGCGTAGGCAAGGATTCCGACGTCTTGCTTGATCGTCGTACTCCACCACCAAAAACTAATGGTAAAAAAGATCCAGCCGGCGAACCAACCGTAGACAAAGGAACGTTTCACAGACGCGGTTTCCCACGACCAGAACAGCGCGGCTGCTCCCAGTGGCGCACACCACGCCGCACCGATAAGCGGAAAAGAAACTGCCAATAAAACTCCCGCTAGCGCGACAATCGCGATGTCGCGTATCCGACTCGAGGAGAGCATGATTCGTAGAGTGGGTTTCGTGATATCGGTGCTGGCGCTCATTATCTCCGCATGCGGTAGGCAAGTGACGCCGGATCGACCGGGAACGGACGGATCGGGCTTGCAGTCGGGATTTATGAGTGTGAAGTTCCGCGTGCAGCAGCCGTTCAACTTCCAAACGTATTCGTATCTCATCGTTTTCGACACATTCGGCGACGGATTGACCCCCCGCGCAAACGGCACGACGACCGGCTTTCCCGGATATTCCTTCGGTATCGTTGTGTCCGGTAATGGCAGCGGTACGCCGACGGCTAATCTTTACCAGTACGCGCGTCCGAACGGACCAGGGACGGCGCCGCAGTTGTTCGGCTTGCAGCCGACGGCGCAGCAATTCATTTTCTATCCAAACACAAACGGCCAGGGGACGGAATTCACCGTAACCTTTCAGCGCAGCCTCTTCGCGGGCATCAGTTTCACCGCAACGCCCAGCGCCAGTCCGACATCGTCGAGTTCCACCGGTCCGACGCCGTCGCCGTGTCCTACGTCAAGCACCAGTCCCTGCCCGTCGCCCTCGGGAAGCACGTCGCCGGGCGATATCTGGCATTTCAACTTCTTTACTGCGACCGGTTCGGTCGCCCAGCAGAATCTGCTTCCGGTCGACTCCCTCGGTTCGGTCCCGAGCGGCGCCAACGATACCAGCTATACCTCCCCGGCGCTGGATACCACAACGTCCTTCACGCTGCCGATCGTACCGATAACCGGCCCGCACGCTCCTGAGGGTCCCGATACAATAACCGGCGGCGAAATCGACAACAACCCGTAGCCGGACTACGTTGATGGCGCTTTGATGGCGTAGCGGCCCATCGTGGGATACAATCTCTTCATGCTCCGGTCTGCATCGTTCGTTCTTGCGCTCGTCTTTGCGGCTGCCACCGCGTCTGCCGCGCCCTCCCAGACGACGCCTTCTCAGCAAGAGGTCGTGCGGCAGAGCGCGCAGCTTCTGCTGACGACGTTTTACCGCAAGCTCACGCCGGCAACGGTGATCGATGCCGAACGGGAAGGCTTGCTCGCGTACCTTCGCGCGCACGGCGCCGCCTCAGCAAAACTTCCGCCCGTTCCCCCCGCCATCGAGCCGAGCGCCGTCGGCGATGCGGCGATCGCGCAAATCGATGCTGCCGTCTCGACCGGAAAGATCACTGAGGACGATGCCGTCGCGAAGGCCGTTAAAGCGATGGCATCATCGGCGCGAGACCGTTACACGACGTACTTCACGCGCGATGAATATCGGGCGTTCGACGAAATTTTGGATCCCACCAAACTCTCGGGCATCGGAGTTTTGATGGACGTCGATCCGGCCACGAAATACCTGCGCGCATTCTTCGTGGTGCCCGACACGCCGGCGGACCGTGGAGGCCTCAAGAGCGGTGACGATATTCGCGCCATCGACGGACACTCGACGCTCAACTTCACCGTTGCGCAAGGTCGGAAATTCCTCTTAGGTTCGAGCGGCACCCCGGTGCGCCTTACGATCGGGCATGGAGACGAAACGCCGTCCGATACGACGCTTACACGCGCGGAGATACAGCCGCCGACCGTCTACTTCTCGATGCTCCCGGACGAGGTTGCCTATATCTATTTGGCCGCCTTCGGCGATGCGACGCCGAAGGAATTCCGTACGGCAATCGCGCGCAGCGAAACGGCCGGCGCCCGCGCATACGTGTTGGATCTTCGCAACGACGGCGGCGGACGCGTCGGCACCGCGCTTTCGGTATCGTCGGAGTTTATTGCCAGTGGCCCAATCGTATCGATTGAATCCAACGGCGGCGAGATCGACACGTTCGAAGCCGACAATACGGCGATCGCACCGAAGCCGCTGGCCGTGCTGGTAAACGCCTACAGCGCTTCCGCCTCCGAGATTACGGCCGCCGCGCTACAGGAGTCCGGAACCGGCGTTCTCGTCGGCACGAAGACCTTCGGCAAAGGCGTCGTTCAGAGCGTTACCAAGTTCGGCGACGGCTCCGCGATCAAGATTACGACCGGCCGCTACTACACGCCCTTACATCACGACATCAACGGAGCGGGAATCCAGCCCAACATCGTCGTCGATGAAAACAAGAGCGCGGTGTTCGGAACGCCCGGTAAAGACGCACAGCTTACCAAAGCGCTGCAAGTACTTTCCGCCGCGTTGGCCGACCGCACTCCCGCGACGAAACCATAAGCGCAACGCCGGCGAGCGCGCGGGAACGTGGGTATAGTTGATTCATGACAAACGATTTGGCCGGTAATCAAGAACTTACCGAATGCGCGCACCCGTTGTGCGCTTGCACGTTAATGTCGCCGATGCGCGAAGAGACCTACTGCAGCGACGCCTGTCGCAACGCCGACGACGGCGGCATCGAGAACGCCGCATGTGACTGCGCGCACCCCCAATGCGACGCTCCGCAGTAGTAGCGTTGCGATTCTTTTACGCGGCTTAGGCGTAATTCGCAAGTGGTCGGCTCGGGGGCGTAGCGTACGTTGTGGAAGTGTGCAGCTTTTTTGAACTTCGCAGGATGCGAACTACAAAACTTCGTTCTTTCAAAAAAGTGCCAAGCTAAAACGGCCCCACGATGGGGTCGTTTTAGCGTCTTCCACAACGCACGCTACGCCCCCGAGCCGACCACTTGCGAATTAAAGGCGCGCGTGCGACTCAGAAGTTGAACGTCGTAGGAACGAGTGAGCCGCTTTGGCCGACGTTGAAGGTGGCGGTTTTTGATGGGAAGGCGAGCAGGTCGATCGAAAACGTTACCAGCTTTTGTCCCTGATTATAAAGCGCCTGGAACTGATAGCAGTCGCCGATCGTCTTGGTGTAATATACTACTTTGTTTTCTAAACGAGCCGCATTCTTCCAATCAACGTCCGTCACGAACTGCAGCTGTGCGTCGTGCCCGAACGGCATCGCGACCTGCACGTTCGTCGAATAGAATCCCTGTCCGGGGCCGGGCGAAAAGGTTCCGCCTAAGAGCAGTAGCGAGCGCTGCGACGGCCGTGCGGTCAACTGGTAACTGACCGGCTGCGCCATCGCATCGAAGTTCGTTGAGAAGCCCAGTGAAGCCGTGTAGGTGTCGCCGTTAAAGATGCGTACCAAATCTTGCGCGTTCTTTAGGTTCGTCGTCGGCTGCTGATCGATGAATTGAAACGGGACGAACGCCGGACCGTTGTAGTTCGATTCGTTGTACGTAAGCGTGTTGGCGAAGTGCGTTCCTAGCGGCGTCGTCAGGGTCATATCCTGCACGATGGACGCCTTCAAGTCGCCGGTGCCGTAAGCGTATTGGTTCACGTTTACGCTGCCTTGGAAATCGCTGCCGTAGATCTTTGCGATCTCCGGCCCCAGGACGAACGCCATGTCGGCACGCGAACTGCTGAAGGCGTTGGACGGTTCGCTGTATTGGCCTGCCGTGAGCTGCGCGGATACCGGCATGATGAAGTGCGGAAAGAACTCGTACGGGCGCACTTGGAATTCCGGGAGCTTGTTGATGCCGAACGGCTGAGCGGTGAACGTTTTGTCGATCGTCATCTGGTAGTCAGCACCTTTGGTCGTGAGGTGCGTGAGCGTGTTGAACGTAGCGGTAGAATTCGACGAAGCTAGGCCGCCGTAGTTCGACTGGCTGCTGGAGAGATTGAAATTGACCTGCTGGCTCAGAGCCTGGTTCAGCTGACGGCTGTCGCTAAACGAAATCGTATCGCTGTTCGATTGCGTTCCGACGGCGCTGCGATTGAAACCGTAGGTCTGGGATGCGTGTGCCGACTGGTGCGCGATTGTCGATGTAAAACTCGTATTCGGTGGTAGGCTGATAAACGGCCCGTAATTCGATTGATACGAGTATCCAAAATTTCCTCGCAGCGCCTGCGAGAAGTTCTCGATCTCCTGTAAGTTCAACGTATACGTGGACGATTGCGAACGGCGGTCGTGGATACCGTAGACGTCAGCGCTTGCGCTGCGCCGGCCATTCTTCTTTTGATAGAAGCCGACGTAGCCTAGTCCCAAGCCCACCTTCGTGAAATACTCCGCCCGGTAATATCCGTAGTAGTATTGGTCGCGCCCGAACGTAATGCGCGTTTTGATCCACTCGCCTTCATATTGATCGTAACCGACATCCGGAAAGTATTTCGTCTGCTGCTGCTGGCTGTCGAGGGTGCGAAGCGGGATGACGACCTTCGGCAAGAAGAATATGGCGGCCGCTCCAAGCCAAAGGATGGCTTTGTAAATAACGATTTTGTCTCCGGGATACACGTCCATGTTTTTGCCGGTCATGTGATATCCGGATCGCGAGTTTTCGCAGGTCGTTACGTACGGAGCTTTGCCGTGGCCGATCCCATCGGCATCGGTATGCAGGTCGTTTGCGTTGAAGTGCACCAGTCCGCGCTCCACGCCTTGCGCGCTCGTTCCGCGGCCGTTCGTGAGCTTTGCCGTTTGTTGGATCGTATCGAACGTGATTGCGTCGGCTAAGAGCACGGAATCTCTGGAGTGGTTTATTATGTAGGGATGGCCCGTCACGACGACGGTCCGCATGCCGTCGTAATGCGCGTGATCTCCCACAATCTCTTCTTGCGCATAAAGTATATGGACGTTGCCGCTTGCGTCGCCTGGTTTTCCTTGCGCGGCGTTGCCCGAGACGGTGTCGGCTAAAATTGCGATGGCATTGGGCGGCAATGTCGGAACACCGCTGGGAGTCGGCGACGGAGTCGGCGGCGCTTGGCCCGCCGGCGTGATCGGCGGCGGCGACTCGCTGCCGCGTTGAACGAATACGGGTGCGTTGGGATCGTAGAATGCGGGAGTCGATGTCGGAATCGGCGGCGGGGTCGTGACGCCCGTATCTTGAGGACGCGGAGTAGCATAAAGTGTCGTCGTGCTGTTGGGCAGCGAACCGAAGGTCGGGGAAGGCATCGGAGAAGGCGTGGCACCGAATGGAGTGGGCGTCGCAAACGGCGTGGGCGTCGCAAACGGGTTTGGATTGCTCGGCGTCGGCGAAACTTGCGCGACCGTCGTATATGGTAACCCGCGCGCCTCGCGTTGCGCGCAGGTCTGCCCGTTGAGAAGAGCCATCACGCGCGAGGTTTCATCGGCTTGCGCGCCGGCTGCCGACGGAAACATTCCGCAAAGGAACGCGATGAGGCACGCAATCGCGGCTAATGCGCGATCGTTGCGGTATCCCACGTTTGCTAGTGTTCTTCCAGCCAGAGCAAAATCAATCCAGTGCTGCCCATGATGATGTTGGGCAGCCATGCTGCAACGTATGGATTGATTTCACCGTTGCGGCCAAATGCCGCCGAAGCCGATGTCATGAGATAGTAGACGAAGAACGCGATGATCGCCATTGCGATGCCGAGCGTGCGGCCGCGCTTGCCGAAGCGCAGCGCGAGCGGAAATGCCAGCAGAACTCCGATGAAGCAGGCGAAGGGCCATGCGAGCTTGTTGGCAAGGCTGATCTGAAGACCTCCGAGTGCGCTGCCTCCGATGCCCTGTGCCTGGTCCGCCGACACGGCTGTAGCAAGCGATTTACTCGTCATGGTCCACGGGTCCGAATTGACGTTACTCATAAACTGGGCAGCGGTTTCGGCAAGCGGCAGACCGATTTTAATTTCGTTAACGTGCTGCTGACTCGTGAGATATCCGTCCGCGTTGTACCGCGTGTCGATGACGTCGCGCAAGACGAGAGCGCTTTCCGCAACGTTAGCCGTCTTCGCTTGCAACGTTTCCGTCCACGGGCCGAAGCGCGCAGCCTTGTAAATCTGCACCCCTTGCATCGTTTTGCCGTCCGGGGCGACCTGCGTTACGTAAAACGTGTTCCCGGTATCCGGGTCTTTGCGGAAGAATTGCGGTTCGACGGGCAATGCATCGGTATGATAGATGATCTGATAGAACGTTCGCGTCGAAAGATCGACCGACGTCGGGGCCACGTACTCGTTCATTCCATAGGCGATAAGAAACATCAAGAAGCCGAAGGAGAGCGGCGTGATTGCGATTCTCCACACCGTGATGCCGGCCGTTCGCATGGCGGTAATCTCGTTGTCGCCCATGACGCGTCCCATCGCGAGCAGCGCGGCAAAGAGGCTTGCAAACGGAAACGCCATCGGGATCGCTTGTGGAATGCGGAATACCACGAACCGGAGCGCAAGAAAGAACGGCGCGTGCTGATTGATGATGTAGTCCGCAGCCAGAAAGAAAATATTGAGGCCCCAGAACAACAAGAACGCGGCGAAGGCAAATACGAACGGGCCCACCATCTCGCGAAGGAGATATGAATCCAAAATCGGTGGCCGCAATCCGGCAACCCTCACCCGAGGGACCGGCTGACGTTCGCTGATCGTCGCCATGGGTTCAATACCCTATAGGGTTTCGAGCGGTGTTGGATGCGGCGTCGGCAAAAGGCGGCCCGTAGACGAAGACGGTTGAAATGCTACGGGCTCCTCGCGTCGAGCTAATAGCTCCGATACGCCGAAAGGACGCGTGCGACATAGGCGCGCGTTTCCGCGTACGGAGGCACTCCGTGATAGCGATCTACCGCGCCCGGGCCTGCGTTGTATGCGGCGACGGAAAGCGTCACATTTCCGTGGTAACGGCCGAGCAGTTCTTTGAGGTACGCGGCGCCGCACGCGACGTTCTGCGAAGGATCGAACGGATTGACGACTCCGCAATGGGCCGCCGTGCCGGGCATCAGTTGCATCAGCCCTTGGGCTCCCGCGATGCTCATAGCCGATGGATCGCCGGCCGATTCGGCCATGATGACGGCACGGATCAAACCGGGGGGAACTCCGTTGGTGGCCGATGCGTTCGTGACCAACGATTGAAGCTGCACCGAATTGAGCGAGTGTGGAGCATAGGGCAAATAACCCGCCCCGCTACAACCGTAGAGCAGGCTCAGGAGGCCGAGTATCCCGAGCAAACGTGGCATGAACACCCCTAAGCGTATAAAGCGTTTATCGACCCGGTTCCTCGCGGGCCGCAGACGTTCCCTCGACGTTCAAGGGTGTCGTACCACGGTAATCGGTACGGATGACGCCCGTCCTGAATATTGTCTTGGAAAAAACGGCGGAACGCGTGAGCCGGATGGCTTCCTTTACGGCAGACTTGACACCCGGCTGCCGCCTGGCAGAATGACAGAAAAAAGCAGCGCAAGCGCCCGGAAGGTCCTCGCTATTCCACGGCTGTACGGGAAATCGCATCGGCCGCCGTTATCGGCTGCGCGAAGGCCTCTTGAAGCGATTGCGCTACTTCGTAATCTTTCTCGCGCTTCAGTAGAACGATTAAGTCGGAGCCGATCGAGGCGACTTCCGCGACGTTCCACCCTCCCGAAGCGCTCAAATCGCCTAGCTCCTCCGCCAGAGTTTCATCCGGCTTTCCACGGACGATCTTATAGTCGTATGAAATGTGTGCCACGCAGACCCCGTACCCACCGTGGCGGTGAAGCGAACGCAGGGCTGCCTCATCCGCGACGAGCCTAGGAGCGTTCACCTAGCAGGCCTTCACAGGTGCGCTAGGGCGGGACGAACTTTTCGCCGCTTTTGACTAGGAGATTTCCGTGACCAAATTCATCGCCGCCATTTTTGCCGGTTCGTTACTTTTCGCGTCTTCACCGGCCTTCGCGATGGACTCCATGCACAATTCGATGATGATGATGATGCCGAAGTGCGCGACTGGCGATCCGATCGTGGGAGTAAACATGAGAACGAAAATGTACATGACGCACGAGCAAATGAAAATGAAGATGGCCGGTATGTCGGATGCAAAAGTGAAGCAAATGATGATGCAAAATCACATGAAGATTATGTGCAAATCCAAGGCCGATATGATGGGCGCCAAGATGATGCCGCCGAAGATATAACGTTTCGCCTTGCCGGAACGAGGCGTCGCTTATTCGGCGCCTTTTTACGTTCCTTTCTCGTACTAAGCGCCCGCGGTTTGCAGACCTTGGGCGTTTTAATTTGTTAGGTCATCTGTCGCCTCGCTTGTCGAGTTACTCCGCGCCCGTTGACGCGGAGCTGATCTGGAGCCGAATCGCTCCTGACCGGAGAATCGTGGGTTCGCACGGGTTGCACGCCGCGGAACGTTCGGTTCTCCTCGGTCGCCGAGCGCCGTAGCAGCGGCGCGAGGCTGGAGCAAATTCGGAACAATGCGGGCATCGCGTTTATGATGCCAAGCGCGCCGGGATCGGGAGACAGCGATGCTCGGTGTGCGAACCGCGCGGTCCCTGGGTGGTAACGATTTCCATCCAACCGCCACGCAA
>JALYTY010000068.1 GCA_030854045.1 Vulcanimicrobiota bacterium
TTCGAATGGATAGAAATCTGGTACAATCGGCAACGTATTCATTCAACGCTCGGCTATCTCACGCCGGAGCAGTTTGAACTGAAGAACGGTAGCTTAACTACTTGTCCATGAAAACGGGTCAACTCCAGACCCCCTGAGCGTTCTGCTCCGCCTTTGCCTCCGCTATTACGATCGCGTTGTTTCGTTCTGCCGTTGATCGCGCATCGTCCGAAGTGGGTGTCAGCGGTCCATTCAGCAGGGCGCACAGTGTGGTGCCCGAGTAGCGAGAGGCATCCACGGCGCTGTCCATCATCCGTCCCTCAATTCTGCAAACGCGAGCCGATCGTGCATCGGGTGCGTGTCCGAGACCCACACGACGCGCATCAGTCGTCTCCCGAGACCGGCTCCGTTCGACGCATAAAGCCATCGAATAGCGGTACAGTGTAGGCAAGTCGGCCGTGCGCGGGACTACAGATCATGCCTTCATTGATGAGCGAGTCCCGCGTTGGCGCTGCAGAATGGAGACGCACTCTTAAACGATCCACGACATCTTTTGAACGATAGGGTCCGCTGCCAAGGTCCGCCATGGCACGAAGATACCGTCTTTCGCTTGGGGTGACGCGGTTGTAACGCACGCCTCTCTAAGCCAAACAGATTGGGTATACGCCGAAAATCGAAATCGACCGGCTTCAGATTTTCGTGTACCTGCGTGGGGAGCGCGGGCACCGGCCGCACGTTCACGTCTTCGGCAACAGCGGCGAGATCGTCGTGCTGCTCGATCCGATCGGCACCCGAGAAATTCGCGGCATGAAGATCGGCGAAGCGCATCGTGCGCTGCGCGTTGTCGCCGAACATCGCGACGGACTACTTGACCTCTGGAGGAACTATCATGGCGACTAAAGCTGCGAAGGCGCCGGCACTTTCGTGCTGGGATTGAACTTGCGGTGCCGGTGGCCGCGATTGATGAAATCGCGAGCGCGCCCATCAAGGAATTGCGCGACGTAAAGGCGTCCGTAATGGGCGACGGTTTGATTTTCGATTCCTACGGCGAGGCTATCTACGTGCCGACGTTGCTGCGCGACTTGTTCGGTGATGCGTTTGCTGGCGCACTTGGAAAGATCGGTGGCCGCGCGCGATCGAGCGCCAAGACGGCGGCGGCGCGCAAGAACGGGCGCAAGGGCAGCCGGCCGCGTAAGGTTGCGGCATGAGCGAACCGGGGTCTCGCCATGTTCTCGCTTGAGCTGCACCCTCAATAGACGCGACTGATTGAAGGTCGCCGCGTCTATTGCACGTTTCGGGTCACCGAAATGGCTCGCGTCTTGGCCGGGGTTTCCCGCCGAAGGCCGCTGTCCGCGGATGTATCCGAAGATGAGCGTGCCTCTATCGCGTACCATCCGGCGGCCGCAAAAGAAATCATTCGGTTGGGACGAACCGCCGAACGCGCGGAAACGATTAGAGACGCAATCAATCGCGTACTCGCCGATCCTTTTACAAATGCGAAGGAGAAGGGGCCTCTAAAGAATTGCCGGGCCGAAGTGTTCTGCCTCGATGGTTCAGCATCGCGCAGTCTACGAAGTAAACAAGAAGGAAAGGGTCGCATATTTCATTGCAGGCGCTCCGCGTGAAGATGTATACGGAATCGTAAAAAACCCCGTGCAGTAGCCGTTGTCGACCAGTTACGCGATATTCTTATTGAAGAAGATACGTGAGTCAAAACAACCTCCTCGCCGCCTTGAAATACCTTACGCTTGCGGTGCGAGTCGGAGGAGCCGGATCGTTCCGCGCTTTGTTTCGATATCGATTCCCTGCGTTCCACCGCCGTTGACCGCGCCGTCGATCGTTTCCGCCTTACCACGAGCGCTGCCGCGCAATCCGAAATCGGAGAAGAGCGTGCCGTCGCCGGTGTGCAGGTGTACGCGAAACCGCGTCGTTTCGATGACGTAGACTTCAACGTCGCCGTCACCGTTTGAGAATTTCAGGGTTCCTGGCCACTCCGAAGCGCCGAACGTTACCGAAAGATGGCCTGAACCCGTGGACGCTTGCGCATAGCCGGCAAGCTCGATGCGCACGTCACCCGCTTGCGTCGTTACATCGGCGTTTCCAGAGATTCCGGTAACGCTGACGTTGCCACGCGTATCTTGTACGACGACGTTTACGCGGTCGGGGACGCGGAGTAAGAGACGATCGAGGGCGTTCTCTGCCGTAATAACGATGCCGTTTCCGGCGCGGCGTATTGTCGGCGCCGCAGGTGGCGTTGCGTTCAAGCGGCTCGTCGCGGAAACGGTAAAGCGCCGCGTAGGATCGCCTTGCGCGGGTCGGTAGATTTCTATAGTGGAGTCTTTCGCCGATACGGTAATCGTCGTGTTCGGGGCTAATTCGCCCGTTGTCGTCGCATACGGTGCGGACGACGAACACGCCGCGAGCGCTAATGCGACGAACGGCCTGCAGAATAGCATCGTGCTAACGGTTTTGGGTTCGATCGCGCGGATGGGCTTCCTCATAGCTTCTTCGCATGTGTTCCAGCGATACGTTCGTGTAGATTTGTGTCGTCGACAGACTCTCATGGCCGAGCAGTTCTTTGATCGTGACGATGTCTGCGCCGTTCTCAAGCAGATGCGTGGCGAACGAATGGCGCATAACGTGAGGAGTCACGTGCCGGCTCAACCCCGCGAGTTCGGCAAACTGGCGGAAAACGACCCATGCTTGGCGGTGCGAGAGCCGCGTCTTGCGGCGCGATACGAAGAGCGCGTCATCCAGCGTGCGAGGACGAAGGCCCAAATAGGTCCGAATTGCGTTGGCCGCGGCTTCATTGATAAAAACGGTACGCTGCTTATTTCCTTTTCCGATAACGCGCATCAAGCGGCGTTCCAGATCGACGTCGGCAATATTCAATCCGACCAGTTCGGCGCGGCGAATACCGCTTGCATAAAGCAGTTCCATGATCGCGGCATCCCGGCAGCGCTGAAAGTCCGTCTTGCCCGCGATGCGCGTACGCAGCAGTTTTGCTACTTCCGGCTCGGACATTACCTGCGGTAAACGTTTTGTTGCTTTCGGCGGCGGAACATCGGCCGCGGGATTGTCGCCGCGTCGTCCTTCGCGTTTTTGCAGGGCGAAATACGAGCGCAGCGCAGCAATCTTCCGGCGTACGGAAGCAGGCGTGTATTTTCGTGGGCCCATTAGCTCCATGATGAAGCGGCGAACGTCCGACGCCGTCGTCGAGGCAATCTTCAGAAAGGGCGCGTCGTTCGGGTGGCCCGGTTCCAGGAATCCACCGAACAACTCCACGTCGCGAGCGTATTCCTCCGATGTCCGCGGAGACTGCCCGCGTTCGAGGCGAAGGTGCGCTGCAAACTCAGCGATCGTCGCATCGGCCGGAATGAACGAACCCATTGCGATCTCAATGCGCCGGTGAGAAGAAGAAGCCCTATAGCTATAAGGGAAAAGTTCCCATATATGCGTTTTGCCTTGTATGCAAAGCGGCTTCTACCCGCAGCGCTCGCAGAATGTTAAGCTTGCGTTATACTTTGCTGCTCTTCTTGAGGAGTCACATGGGATTACAAGCTCGCGCGATAGCGTCGTTTTTGACGCTTGGCATCGCGCTCACTGCCTGTGGAGGCGGCGGCGGAACAAGTTCGTCCCCCGTCCTGCCGAGCGGTCAGAACGATCCAAGCAGTCTCAATCGCCTTGCATCGGCAACAACGCACGTCACCGGTGCGATTCCTAAGCCGATCGGCCGCTTCGCAACAAGCGATCGCGGCGTGCGCCCGTCAACGGACACGGTAAAGATTGCGGTGCTGCTGAAGTACAACAATACGGCCGAACTCGATCAGCTCGTGCGCAATCAGAGCGATCCCGGATCGCCCCTGTATCACCAGTACCTTTCCAGCGGTCAATTCAACGCTCGATTCGCTCCCACGCAGGCGCAGCAAGACACGGTTGAGGGAACGCTGCGCGCGCAGGGCTTCACCATTATCAAGGACTACGCAAACCACACCGTAATCGACGCGCAAGCGTCCGCCGGTGTCGTGGGCAAAACATTCCAAACCGAGATCCACAACGTCTCGCAAGGAAAGTTCGGCGATCGCTACATGAACGTGAAGCCTGCAATCGTACCGGCGAGCATCGCTTCGCTCGTAAACGACGTGACGCTTAACAATCTCATCGTCGCGCACACCATGAGCGATAGCGGACGCCGAGCGGTTCCCCACTCGTTCAATCCGCAGGGTTCGCTAACGGCGCATAGCCTAGCAGCCGGTCCTAATACCGCTAATCTAATAACGAATCCGGGATTTGAAACCGGCGGAATCAATAGCGGATGGTTCCAATGCGGAAACATCAACGCATCGGTCGTCCGCACGCACCCGCATAGCGGTTCCTACGACCAGAAGAGCGGCTCGACAAGCGGCGAGCCCAACGGCGACACCGGCGTTTGTCAGTCGGTAACGATTCCCAGCGGCGGAACGCTCTCCGCGTGGCTCTATCAACTTTCCGATGAGGCCGACACGTCGTACGCGTATCAAGAAGCAGACTTACTCGACGGAAACGGCAACGTCGTCGTGAACCTGTACACGACGGTAAACAACCACGCCGGCTGGGTCAATAAAACGTTCGACCTGAGCGCGTATGCCGGCGGCACATATTATGTGTATTTCGGCGTCCACGGCGACGGATACGGCGGGCTCTACACCGAGCAGTTCCTCGATGACGTGAGCCTCAGCACCGGAGGCGGCCCAACGCCGACGCCGGCACCGACGGCAACACCTACCGCAAGGCCGACGGCAACCCCAACAATCGGACCGACGGCCACGCCGAAGCCGACAAATTCACCGACGCCGACTCCCGCTCCAACCTCGACTCCGGGCGGCGGCTGCAACGGAGCGCCGGCGCTCAACGGCACGCTCAAGAGCTCCAACGGCTGGCTTGCAACGGGCGTAGCAAAAGCGTTCGACTTCCCGGTCCAGCATGGCTGCGGCGGAGCGGGCCAAACGGTCGCTGTTGAAATCGACACACCGATCGTTACGAGCGATGTAAGCACGTATCTTAGTGCGGCCGGCGTCACCCATACGGGTTCCATTACGAACGTCGCCGTGGACGGTGGCGGCAGTAGCTCGAGTTCAGATTATACGGAAACGGCGCTCGACGTGGAAACGATCTCCGGACTTGCTCCGGGTGCAAACATCCGCGTCTACAACTTCCCCGATCTCAGTTCGCAATCGATCGAAGACGGTTACAACCAGACTGTCTCCGACGGTATCGCGACGGTCGTGAACTCATCCTTCGGCGGATGTGAAACCGGCGACACCGCGTTCACGAACGCAACGAACACGATTGCGCAACAAGCGGCGGCCAAAGGAATCACGTTCGCCGCGTCGTCGGGCGACTCAGGCAGCGCCGAATGTTCCCCGATCGGCGTGAGTTCTCCATCGTCGGATCCGTACTTCGTTTCCGTCGGTGCCGTTAATTTCACCGATAACGCTAACGGCACGCTTGCGACGATCACGTCCGGAACGGATTCCTCAAACGGCTTCTCGTCGGGCGGCGGATATTCGACGATCTTCGCGCTCCCGAGCTATCAATCGGGCGTCGCCGGCATCGATACGCGTGGCCGCAACAACCCCGACATCTCGCTTCCGGGCGTCGGCGTAGCTACCTATGCTGCAAGCCAGGGCGGTTGGCTCACGCTCGACGGAACGTCGTGGTCGTGTCCGCAGTTCACTGCCTTCATGTCCGAAGTCAATCAGTTGCATAGCACGCATCTCGGATTCGTTAATCCGGCGCTCTACAACGTGTTCAAGAGCAGCGGGTATGCGGATTTCACGGACGTGACGACCGGAAGTAACGGCGCCTACTCCGCGAAAACCAACTTCGATGAAGTAACGGGAATCGGAGCCCCGAAAGGCTGGGCTTTAGCGAACGCGCTTTAACCGACGCGGACGCGACAGCTAAAGTAAGAGACCGGCGAAAGCCGGTCTCTTACTAATTAACCATTTACAACCCGCCGCACGGCCTGCTGCAACGACGTGCTATTCGATCACAAACCTCGAAGGCGATCGTTAATTGATTTTGACCTCAAAAGTCACCGTGACGCTGGCACTTGCGGCAAGCGAACCACCGGTGAAAGCGTACGTAACCGTGTTTGCCGCTTCCGATGGCGTACAAGTAAGGCCGCCTGCGGAAACGCATGCAGCGCTGCTCGCCACGTAGGTCGTGCCGATTGGAACCGGGTCGTTAATTGTGAAATTGCGCAATGCGAAGCCGCGAAGATTCGTGAACGTAAGCGTGTATAGTAGAATGTTTCCCGGGCTACCGGGAATATTCGTTCCCGGGCCGGCACCGGTCGTAACGTTTTTGACCGTCTTCGACATCTCGGACGCGGTAAACGTCGTGGTTACCGTATTCGTCGCTAACGTTTGTCCCCCGTACTCGTTCGGGTCGAACGGCACGCTTGCGTTCGCGGTATTCGTAGCCGAGCCGCTCGCGACGTTCGGCATACCGGTTACGGTCAACGTCGCGGTAGCGCCCGCTGCTAGACCCGTCGCTTCAGCCACGACCGTCTGCGCGCCGACGACGGATGTAATAGTGCATGTGCCGGCGCCTCCCGTAACGCTACACTTCGGTGGCGTAGTCGTTGAAATCGTCACGGTCGCCGGTATCGGATCCTTGATCGACGCCGTCGGAGCAGTAAAAAATCCCGTGTTGTCTAGGGCAACGGTGTAGAACATCGAGTCATTCGGGCCGGCGGCCGACGTTCCGGTTTTGCTCGTCACGAATGTCGCGGGAACGGAGGCGAGGTCGTTCACCACATCACTGCCCGTGCTGATATTTGTATGGCTCGTCACGGCCGCCCCCGCGGTTGTGAACTCCCAAAGGGTCCATGGCATTCCGCTTCCCTTCTGTTCGCACGCTACGAGATCGCCGTTCGGAATCGCTGCAAGGCCGGTTAAATTCGCGCTCGGGCCGGTAATCGTGCCAACGGTAGTCACCACGCCCGACGTCGCATTTACGCTCTCGAGAACTTTGGCACTGATTATGTAGACCGTTTCGCTCGCCGGTCCGCTCGGAACCACCGCGAGGTCCCCGCCGCCCCCGACCGCGGTGCTCGTCGCGAGCGTTTTGACGACGGCTGCAGTGCTAGGGTCGACCCACAGGAGTTGTGAGCCGGCGGCGTTCATCGTAACGAAACAACCGCTCGCGCAATAGAGGGTCGTAGGGTCGAACCCCAGTCTAGGGACCGCCGCCCCAAGTCCGGTAATGGTCCCAACGGTCGCGGGCGTGGCCGGATAGGCGGACGAAGCGTTCGGCGCGTTCGGGTTCAACGCAGATTTCAACAGCGTACCGGAGCCGTCGGTGACGAACAGATTCCCGTTTAGATCCTGTCCGAGATCTTGCGCGGTGCTCCCCGTAAAAAGAGAGCCGTACGACTGAACGACTGCGCCGGTTGTCGTATCGATGAGATAGATGCCCGCACTGTCACTCAATACCATGATCGTAGCGGCTGATGCCGATGCGGTAAACAACGCCACGAAGAAGAACACCAGGCTTGAGATCGATGCGATACTTTTCACTATTGCAGCGACCACGCGCTTTTCAACAATGCGCGGCATCACGGTTTGCCCCAGCCGAAGATGCGATCGATGAGCGATGTTACGGTGAGATAGAAGCCGTGGCGTTGCGCTTGGCCGACGAGCGTCGGATCGACGCTTCCCGAGACGTTGTATCCAAGCGCGACTCGTGCGCTGCGTCCGAGGGACTTACCGGCTTCCATTGCAAGCTGCGTTTCGCGCGCGCCCGACGCACCGGGAACGTTTACGGTTCGCACCTCCGCACCGATGTCGTTTCCGGAGCCGATCGTCTGCCGCGCGCGCAGCGCCCACAATGTCGTTTGCGCGGAATACGCGCCGCCTCCGTCGAGTTTGTAGGCAACGCGGCCGGAGAGTTCGAAACGTTCGCGCGGCCGATAGAGTTCTTCGAATGAAAGTACGTTAGCCGCATCTCCCTGCAGCGAAGCACCGTTCGTACGCGTATAACCCAGCAGCGAGATGAGACGATCGTTGTTCGCCGGCCGGAATGCGAGAGAAAGACGATCGTTTATCGCATCGACGCCGTTACCAAAGGCATGCTGCAGCGAACCGACGGTCGAAACATTCGGTGAAATGTGGCCGGCAAGTGCGGCACTGAAGGTCGACCCGCCGCTCAATCCGGTGCGGTCTTGATAGGAGACCGAACTGCGAAACGTATTCGCGGCGGGCGCATAGCTGAGGGCCGCACCAAAAAGCGCAAAGCCCGAGGCTCCCGTGCCTAGAGCGTTTGCCCCTTGGACTTGGAGGTTGCCGGTAACGGACTTTCCAACCCGCAGCCGCTCGTCAATGCCCGCAGCATCGTAGATATTAACCGCCGACCCCGTTTGGTCGACGACGTACTGCGAACTTACCGTCGTAGCGGGCGAAAGCGGCTGCTCGATACCGATCTGTACGGAATGGGTCGAGCCCGTACCGATATTTAGGTTCGAAGTCGAATTCGCAAATGTCGCCGAAGGCTGCGCGCTCCACAGTTCGCGCAGGAACAGACGGCCGCGTTTTGCCAGATCGTAGGCAATCTCCACGGCTGTCTGCGATGGCGACGTCGATCCGACGTCGGATCCGGCAACGGTCAACGCCTCGGAAACGGTAAAGCCGAAACGCTTCGGCATATGGTATTCGAGTGCGCCCGAGATCTGGGTTTGCGAGGTGTTCGCGAGCGCGACGGCAGGAGAAGAAGTGGGAACCGGCGCCGTTGCAATGTTTTGCTTATGCTCGTTGAGTCCGAGCGTACCGGTGAAATGCGCGCCGAGCGAGCGAATGAATTGCACCGCGAGATCCGATTCTCGTCCGTCCGTACCGATCCCGTGATTGAGTGCGCCGTTGTATGCCACACTTAGAATGCCGTGCGCTTGCGAACCGTGCGACCACGATGCGCGATACGCTGCCGTGCCGGGGGAACTGAAGCCGCCGAAAGGATCGTTGTAGCCCGCGGTCGTGGACTGATAACTTGCGGAGATTGCGTCGTTGTGGGCCCGTTCGTCGAGCAGCACCGAAAGTGCATCTCCACCCGAAGGAACGGTGGTTCCACCCGTTTGAAGCAGATCGCCCGGGTTGGGAAGGGTTCCAAAACTCGCCGCGTGTGAAAGCGTGATGGAGCCGCCGCTCCAAGCCCGGCTCAACGATTGGGCTGCAAGGGCGAAGTTTTGCGTACCCGTCGCATCGTTTACATACGACATCACAAACTTTGTATGTCCGTCGTTCGAAAGTTGGTAACTCAACTGTCCGCCCGTCGTTTGCGAGCGAACTCCCGGGCCCTGATATTCGTAGTGCAGCGAGATCACCTGCGGATTGAATTGCGGGTCGAATGGCAGCGGAATATCGATGAACCGCAACACTCCGGTCGCATAGTCGATTGAATAGTCGACGTTGCGCAGCAGCGGAGTTTGAAGGAGCACGAGACCGGTTCGCCGATCGAGCGTCACTAATTGAAGATAATCTGAGCCGACGACGATACCGGGATGCAACGGCTGAGCGAGCGATGAAAGCCCGCTCACCGGCAGGATCTGCGCAACGAAGGCTTGATCGTTGCGGGCTGTAAACCCCACAGCATTCCCTCGACCTTTGCCGCCAACCGATATGTCCGCTTTAGCGCCGTTGAGCAGTTGATCGTAGGCGCCGACATCGGTTGGACCGACGTGCGCGTCGTATTGGCCCCACATCGCACTGCTGCGTCCGCTATCGACGCGCGCGTAGAGACGATCGTCCGAATGATACGGGCTGATTACCTGCGATGCATCGCCGTACGTCAAGTACGGCCGTTCGTTCGGATCATCGACGAAGGGACCGTACGACGATAACGGCGATAAGCGGTTCTGCGACTCGTAGGCAACCGTTACGAGCGACTTGCCGACCGCACCGGAACCAAAGAGCGCAAATCGGCCGCGACGCGCGCCCCCGTTGTCGTTGATGCCGTCACCGTCGATTTCGCCCGGAACGTCACCTGTTCCACCGGAGATTACGCCGTTGACGATTGCTGGGCGCACGAACGGTTCGATGTAAAACGACTTGCGCAGATACGCGCTGCCCGCGTGAATTTCGAATTCGACCGGTCCGGCTACCGTTCCAGGCGCGACATGAAGCGCGAAATATGCGCCCACTGGAAGCGAGAGTTCGGCAGTTCGCGCCGGTGACGCCGATGAAGCGACGGTACCGGCCGATGCTGCCGGCTGCGGCGTCGCATTCGGTGCGATTTCCGTGGGAAGGTCGACGAGATGCGCGTCGCCGCTTAGAATTGCGACGCGCACTCGCTGCGCCGGCAACGATGCGTGGCCGTACCGGTCGACCACCGTTACATTGAGCGGCGCCGCCGTCTTTCCGTCGGCGATGAGTCGCGACCCGAACTCGGCGCGGATCGTGCTCGCTTCGGCCGGTCCGTACACGGTAATCGATGCGCTCGGTCCACGCAGCCCGTTCGCGCCGAGCGGCGTTGCGCACAGCGTATTCGGTCCGGCAGCGAGCGGCACGCCGTAGAAGAAGTATCGCGTTTCGCCCGTCTTCGCGGATACGGTTCGTTTTCCGATGTGCCTCGCATCAACGATTCCATCGTTGTCGCGCAGTTCGATGCCGGCGCCGCGCTGCGTCGAGACGATGACTTGCGTTGCGGTTATCGGTGCCGCATCGGCGTTTTGCGGAGACAAAAACGCCGCCGAGAGCGTTCCCGTCGCGGTATAGTTGAGTTCCGAGAGATCGTCGGAAGGAGACGGCAGAGGCTTGACTGCCGCCGCTTCGGCCAATGCGCCGGCATACGATATTTGCACGGTTTCGCCGCTCAGAAAAGACAACGTCATCAACAGCGCGCCAACGACCTGGAACGATCGAGCAGTGCGCCTCACGCTGTCGGCTCCACGGCAAATTCGATGTCTTCCATCGTGGCGTCGTCGAGCACACCGTGCAACAGCCGCTGCAGTGCGTGCGGCGATCCCATCGGCGCGTCATTGCGCAGGCGCGCGGTCGCAGGCAATGTGAGCGGATCGATGCGAAGCACGTGCATGCCGGGCCGGACCGCGGGAATCGAAAACTCTCCATGCGCGTCTGTTACCGCGAACGATCCATCCTCCAGCATGACGTGGACGCCTGGGAGCACCCGATCGCGCACGCTAAAATACCCCGTTTGCGTGTCATCCAAAAACACGCGACCGGTGACGACGCGCCGCGACGAAAACGGCCCGTCGATTACCGTTACGCTTGCGCTCGCAGAACCGCCGGAACGCGCGCCGCCAGGTCCCGCGCCACTTACTGCGACCGAATTCGTCAACGTGGCACTGGGCGCGACATCGCCGAATATCGTCGCAGCGTACGTGATCGTGTGGCTTAGCGACGCTGTAAGGGGCGCAAGCGTCCATGTGAGCGTTCGGCCATCGACCGCGGGCGCGAGCGGTTCGCCGTCTTCGCGGGCGGTTCCGAACAGATACGACATTCCGCTCGGCAACGTATCGACGACCGACACGTCGGTAAACGCGGCACTCGTCTGGTTTTGAAATTCAATCGAAAACAGAAGACGATCGCCCGCGGATGCAGCCTGACGATCCACCGTTTTCGCGACCACGATCGTGTTCTGCACGAAAACCGGCAGATTACCGAAGAGACCAAAGACGTCGCTGAGCTTAACGTTGCTTTTGGTGAGCGTAAACCCGCCCGCTATTGCGAGCGGCTGTCCGTCCTGCGCGGTCTGCGTGACGTTGTAGAAACCGCTCTGCTGCGCCGGCGCAAGGTCGATTGCGATTTTGCGATTGAGATAGCCGGCGGCTGCGATGGTTAGATAAAAACGTGCGCCGTTTGCGGGAATAGCCGAAGCGGAGAGCGCGAATGCGTACGTGCCGTCCGAACCCGTAACGTAAGGATTGTTTGAAGGCGTTGTGGCGGCGCCGGTCGTCAACGCGCGGCTTGCGAGCGTATCGAGTTTTACCGGAGCGCCGCTTGCATCTAAAAGGCTGACCGTTGCGCCGGAGACAGGATGCGAGCCGCCTTGATACCCGTCGAAGACGATGTTCGCCGAACCGGTAAAGACCTCAGCCGGAGTCGTTTGCTGCGCGGGGATTCCATCGGCCGCTATCGACGCAATGTTGACGAACGATTCACCGAGCGTGCTTCCCGGCGGTAGCGATGCTCTAAACGAAACATCGATCGTCGCGCCGCCCGCAAGGATCGGAAGCGCGAACCGGATCGTTTGCCCCGACAATGTCGCAGCGCCGCCCGCGGGAGCGCCGTCGATCGTTGCCGACGACAGATCGACCGCAAGACCGCTCGGTACGGGGTCGTTCACCGTTACGTTGGTCGCGGGAGCGCCGCCCGCATTCTTAGCGGTAATATCGAACACCACGGCGGTTCCGGGTTGCGATTGCACGATCGTTTTTTGGTTGACGGTTTTGCTGACTTGCGTGTTCGGGCCGCCCGGTCCAACCAGAGACGGGCCCATCATTCCAACGATCCACTCTTCGCCCGTATCCGAGGCGAGGCCGTTCGATGTTCCGGTTACCGTCGTATGCGCTTCGATCGTAACCGGAACGCTCGCGCCCACCGCAAGCCCGGCCGTAGAGATCGTGATCCGCACGGCGATTGAAGCTCCGGGCGCGACGGGTGGAGATATGCTTCCT
This sequence comes from Vulcanimicrobiota bacterium, assembly GCA_030854045.1. Classification (GTDB taxonomy): domain Bacteria; phylum Vulcanimicrobiota; class Vulcanimicrobiia; order Vulcanimicrobiales; family Vulcanimicrobiaceae; genus JALYTY01. The sequence goes on from JALYTY010000068.1 coordinate 12,653, forward strand.
CCGATGCCGGTCTTCTGCACGCTTCCCGAAACGAGCCAAACAACGTTTGCGATCGGAAGCGATCCGGCAACGAGTTTGTCGATTTGATACGCATCGGAGATATTCGATGTATTCGTCACAAGAAACGTGCGCGTCACGGTAGAGCCGACGGCCGCGCCGTCCGCGTTCGGATTGGCGAGCGGCTCTTTCGGCGAAACGACTATTGCAGATAGACTCGCGATCGTAGCGACGATTGGATTCGACGATATCTGATACGCGCGGCCCGACGCATCGTCGTACGTTGCGGAGACTGCGTTGACGACCGACGTTCCGCCCGAAGAAGCGGCGAGAACGCGCTGTGCGGCGATCAAACCGCACAGCACTATTGTGGCTGCTCTGCAAGACGCGCGGTGGGCGTTCATCGATGCGGCGTTACTTCACCGCAATGGAGAACGTAACGGTTCCTTGGTTTCCTTGCGTGCCGGCCGGAGCGAGATAATTTTTGGGCACCAGTTGGAACGACGCGCCGCCGATGAGATCGACGAATTTTGTATCGTTCACCGAGAACGACGACGAGCCACCGCCCGAAGCCGGAATACCCGTGTAATAGGTGTACGACGTCCCGCTCGTCGTATCGACGGGGGCGGAGGTCATGGTTGCGAACGACGCCCAGTTTGGAACCGTCGTCTGCGACGTAACCGAAAGCGTGCCGTCGTCGGTAACTTGCAGCGTGCCGCTCTGCGTCGTAACCGCCGAGAACGAAACGTTGGTGCTCGTCGTGCCCATGACGAGGTTGCGGTAGTCGACGATGTACTGCAGGACGCCGGTCGGACAGACGGTGCCGGCCGCATAGGTCGGCGTCACGCCGGCGGGACAGCCCGTGGTCGTTACCGATTGCGACTTCGTTAGAGCGATGAAGCCGGAATAGAGTTCGTCGTGCGTGTTATTCGTCTTCGTGTTATCGCCGACGCTCGTCGCGACGATCAGCGAGTCGAAGCGGTAAAAATACGGCGCACCCACCGGGATCACATATTTCGTGTAATAGTTCTGACTATTTCCCGAAGTAATCGCCACGTTGGAAGCCGTTGAGGAAGAGATTCCGTCAACCGCCCCGCCAAGAGCCGACGAGCACGCAGCGTTGGAGTAGATGCCGACCTTCCAGCCGGAGACCGCCGTGCCGCCTGAAGTCAGCGGAAGCTGGTATTGCAGCGGAACGTTCGCCACGATGTTAAACGCGTCGTCGTGATTGCCGTTATTTTGGAGCGTGTTGGGAACGCAGACAGTTTGGCCGCCGGTGCCCAGCGTTGCCGCGGTGGTCGGACTTCCCGGCGTGGTGCTGGTGTTTGCAACGGTGTCGCCCGTTAAGCCGAAGGGGAAGGCGGTGAAGTCGTCGGTATTATTCGATGCCGCTACGCCGTCATAGGAGCCGGTAGCTCCCGGCACGCCGAGCGGCCCATTGAGTGGAGCGTAGGACGAGAGCGCCTGATTTGCGACCTGATTGGACGCGCCGTTGACGGAGGTGTTGGTGGTATTGTTAATGCCTTGACCGGCCGTCGTCAGCGGGGTCGAAGAAGGGCCGTCAGCCGTTCCGCCCGGAATTCCCGGGCCCAAAATATGTTCGGTCGGCTGGTTGTCGCCGACGACGCCGTTGGCCAGGTTCGTGACCGAGCCGCTGTTGGCCGACCCGGGACCGGCCGGCTGCACGATCGTGAAAGCAAATTGGATCGCGGCCGCTGCGGCAACGTTCGCGTTTCCCGGGTTCGTCGGGTGTCCGGTATCAGAGCACAGGTCGAAGCCGGCGCTTCCGCAGGTGCCCCCGTGCACGAAGATGCCGATGTAGGTAACGCTGCCGTCCGTCGGCAGATTGCCGCCGGCTTTCGTCCACGAACTCGCCCCGTTTGCGGCCGTTGAATACCACACCTCGCCCGTTGCGCCGGACGGATAGCCGTACGTCGGATTCGATGAAAAGGTCACGGTTCCCGAATTGCTGAGGTGCAACGCCGACCCGGCAAACTGCGGAACCTTATCGGTGATCAGAATTCCGGTCGTAGCGGAGCCCAAGAGCGCTTTGACCGACTGAAGATCTTTAGCTGCAAACGCTCCGCCGTTGTGCGCAGATATCGTATAGGTGATATCTCCCGTGCCGCCGTTTTGCGCGCTCGACTTATAGAGGTCCAGTCGCGCATCGGCAATGACGGTATTCGATTCGGTTGCGGATACGGAAGCGGAAAGCTCCGCCGGAGCGCCTCCCGCCGGCGGATAGGCCGTCGTAGCGAATATCTGCGAGGAAACCGTTCCCGGCGTCGTTGCCGACACCGCGAGCGTATAGAAAACATTGACCGTAATCGAGGCGCCCGCCGCGGTCGCCGGATTTGTATTCTGCAGCCAGTAATCGAGCGAATTATTATCCGACGTGCCGTCGAGGCTCGTGAAGTAAGAGGTCGTACCGCCGACCGTAGCACTATATTTGCAGGGCGCCGATTGAGAGCCGGCCGGAGTCGTACAGGTCGCGGCGTTGTTGCCCAGCGAAACGGAGCCGGCATCGCTGCCTGCGATAACGGCGTCTGAAGACGAGGTCGGAGCGCTTGCAGAGCCGGATACTTGAAACGCGCCGGCCGCGTTACCGGTGTTGGTTAGAACAAAGGTATCCGTGACGCTTTGTCCCGGCGCATAGGACGTTCCGGTGCCCGAAACGTTGGTGAGCGTCGGAGCATTCTGGACCGTCGTTGTAACGATGTTCGACGTGGTGTTGTACGAGTTGCCTGCCGCATCTTTATAGGTAGCGCTGGCGCTGTTGGTAACTTGCGTTCCAGGGTCGTCGTGACCGTTGGCGGCATTCGTGCCGATCGGCAGAACGGCATTAACGAGCAGCGTTGCGGCGAGCGACCACGTCGAAAACCGTGAAATCGATCTCTTCACTTAACGCGGACCTCGTATGCGAAGGTCGCGTTTGCCCGAGGAGCGAGCGGCCGTGCGAGTTCCCAGCGTACCGATCGTACCGCCGCGTTGGTCTTAAAGGAGGCGGTCCAGTGCGACCCGTCGACGCTGTACGAGACGCGGCTGCCGTTCGGCATCCTCGCAACTTTCAGCAGTTGCATCTGAAGCGGGACGCGGCCGACCGGACTGAACCGGTAGGCAGCCGATGTGCCGACGTTACGCGCAACGATCGTATATCGGACGATTTCGCCTCCATGAACCGGCCGGTTCAGCGGGGCGTCCATTTCCTTACCGTGGGCAAAACTGACGATCGATCCCGTCAGTCGCAGCGCAACGTTCGGACCGTGAGCCGGGGCCGCTGCAATAACAAAAACGAAGAGCGCACTAAGAACCGCTTCAAAATACCGTCGCATGGAATCTCCAGAATAGGCGTGTACGTAACCACTACGATGTTTCGGGCGGCCCTTACGAACGACGGAGCGACAAGCAAGCGGCATTACCCAAATTTGACCGCGTGCGGACGTTTGCTTGCAGGTCCATCCACAGGGAGTCTATGTCACCAAATCATTGTTTGTGGATATAGCGGGGGCTGTGGACAAAGGGCGGCATCGATCCACAACGGTAAGTGAGCGCCGTGTCTTCGGCGGTATTGCTGACCTATGGGATCGCGGCAGCCGCCGTCGGCGGAATGCTTCTACGTCCTAAGGGCACGGCTGAATGGATGTGGGCCACGGGCGGTGCGCTTGTGCTGCTTGCGGCCGGCCTGCTGCCGTTGCGGGCCGGGTACACCGCCGTCATCCGAGGCGCCGACGTGTATGCCTTTCTCGTCGGGATCATGGCGCTTGCGGAGCTGTGCCGGCACGAAGGTGTATTTGCTTGGCTGGCTTCGCTCATGCTGCTGCAGGCGCGTTCCTCGCCGGGCCGATTGCTTGCGCTCGTGTACGTCGTCGGCGCAATCGTCACGATCGCACTTTCGAACGACACGACGGCCGTCGTTTTAACGCCCGCCGTTATCGCCGCGCTCGCACGAACCGATGCCGACCCGCGGCCCTATCTCTTCGCCTGCGCGTTCGTCGCCAATGCGGCCTCGTTTGCGCTGCCGATCTCGAACCCCGCGAATCTCGTCGTCTTCGCGGGACACGTCCCGAGACTGGACCAATGGATCGCCGCGTTCGGGCTCGCATCGGCCGCTTCCATCATCGTAACCTTTATCGCGCTTCGCCTTGCGGTCCGGCCTTCGCTCGTATCGACCCACCGGCAAAGCGTCCCACCCGATGCCGCTTCCCAACGCACCCGATTTGCTGCAGGGCTCGTCGGGTCGGCGGCGCTGCTGCTAATCGCCGCATCCGCTCTGGGCTGGCCCCTTGGTTTAACGGCGCTCGCAGCGGCCGCTCTAGCCACCGGCATCGTCGGCGTTCGAGACCAAGAAAGCGCGCTGCCCGTGATCCGTGGCGTGGCGTGGCAGATCGTTCCGCTTGTGGCGGGTCTTTTTGTCATCGTTGCAGCGCTTAATTCGAGCGGCGCGTCCGAGGCGGTACGGCGGCTGCTCGTCATCGCTGCGCATCTCGGTTATCCGTTCGGGCAACTCATCATCGCCGGGGCGTTTGCTTTTGCGGATAACGCGTTCAATAATCTGCCGGTCGCGCTCGCGGGCAGCTACGCGCTGCACGGGATACCCGCGAGCGCGCCGGTCGCACGGGCGACGCTCGTTGCGGTTGACCTCGGACCGAATTTTTCAGTAACCGGTTCGCTTGCCACCGTGCTCTGGCTCATTGCTCTTCGGCGGGCCGGAATCGTGGTCACGGCCCTGCAATTCGTTCGGCTGGGCGCGCTCGTAACGATACCCGCATTGATTGCCGCATCGTTGCTGCTGCGCTGATCCTCAACGCGCGACCTACTTCGCGTCGGCGGGGTATAGTGACGACATGGAAGAGACGTTGACTCCGCAAGTCTATCCGCGCGTCCAAAAACCGCGGGCAAGAAAGTACGGGCTCGTCGAGACGCTTGCCGCCGGCATTGCGATGAACGTTATTGCGAATGTGCTTGGACCGTCGGATGCTGCAAAAACAGAATACGCCAAGAGCACCCGACCGCGCTTTGCGCCTCCGAGCTGGGCATTCGGCGTAGCTTGGCCCGTAAACAACCTGCTGACGTTGTGGGGAAATCGCCGCGTTCTCAACGCACCGCCGTCGCCCGATCGCACTGCCTACATCCGCCTTCAGGCGGCAACGTGGGCATTGTTCATGAGCTACGGGCTTGTACGCTTCCGTTTGAAAAGCCCGATTCTCGGATACGCAAATACGACGATGTACCTTGCGTTGACCGTAGCATCGCTTTCGCGCGCCGCAAGAATCGATCGCAAGCTGCTTCTGTCGTTCTCGACGTTGATACCGTGGCTGCTCCTAGCAACGACACTTTCGGTATATCAGCTCAACGATGCGGACCCGTTATTCTAGGAGGCTCGGTAAGGCATCGGCGGTAAGCTAAAGTCCCAGCTTAACCCACATCGACACATTGCTTAGCACGGAGTTATTAAAGATGGATGATGGACAATCGACATTCTCCGCCCAGGAAGCGGTCGCCGTTCAAGCAGACCTGCGGCGGTCCCTTGAACTAGGCCCGGAGCAGTTTCCGCTTCCCGCGTTTATCGGCATGATCAGCGATGAAATTGATCAGTTCCGCGACGCCGGCCGCTCGAGTGCCGATGTTGCCACGGTAATAAAAAACGCGATCGGGCGCGATGTCGCAGTAGCGGACATCGACCGATTTTATGCTCCTGCGGACAAACGTCATGCCGCCGACCCGCCTGCCTAATTTCGTAAAGGTTTGCCTGCGTGTACGAAGCGGCGATGAAAAGCAGATGCTCGTTCGATATGTGATCCGTAAAACTAAGCCTGGGCAAGCAGGGCGATCGCAAGAAACCGGAAATCGGGCAGAAGCTTCAGGATTCCTTTTACTCTACCAACGACATGTTGCAACCGCATTTACGAACGCCGGGGCCGTTCTTTGCTACGTCCAGTCCCGCGTGAGGTAGAGCCAAAACGCCAGACCTGCGTATGGGCCATATCGCGCGAAGGTACGAACGATCGTTGCATCCTTCGCGCGTTTCTTTTTCGCTAAACGCAGAAATGTCGGGCGCGTCCACGAGTCCAGGATCAAGTTGCGATGCCGCCCTAAAAGCTGCATGATATGGGCCGCGCCGTACGGGCCGATGCCCGGCAACTCAAGCAGCGCTCCTTCAACCTGCGCATCGCTCATGCCGAATCGAGGCAAGAGACTTTCCAAATCGCACGCGCCCGAGGCAACGGCCCGCGCGATCTCACGGACGTATGCGCCGCGATATCCCATGCGGGCTCGATCGCGATACCACGCATCGGGCGTATCGGCGAGGAGACGCGCATCGGGGAAAGCGCCACCTCCGAGTTCGACGAGCGCGGTTGTCATACGGACGGTTGCAGACCACGCACAGTTCGTGGTGCAAACGGTCTTAATAACGTCCTCGAAAACCGTCGGGCTTGCAAGCAATCTGCCCGCACCGTTGGAGGCCCACTGCAACGTGGTATCATCCGCAATCATCGCGTAGAACGGCGTAAGATCGTCGTCGAGCCGGAACATTCGAGAGACCGAATCGAAGAGCGCAGCCCGTCGCGCCGCGTCGAGCGTAACCCCGGCGATAACCTCCATGGCATTGCCGGCTCCGCGTAGTTCTATCGGCACCGGCACGCCGTCGAGCCGCAGGACCGTGCGCAAGGTTTGTTTTGATGAGTCGATCGAAGCCGGCGGCAACCCCGCAAGGCCGTGCGAACGAATCGTGCGATAAAAATGAATCGGTTCGCCACGGGTACCCGCGAGCTTTATGCGGTGAACGACTTGCGGTTTCACGACGTCAGCACGCCTAAGCGACGTAGGAAACGTTTACCGCAAAGCCCGCAGCTTCTGCCCGCATGAGCACGCCGTACACCGCGTCGAGCTCTTCTTCAATCGCCGTTATCTCGCGGCCGCTGACGCGAAACCGGGCGGCATTGCTCCAGAGCAAGGCGCGAGCGCGCTCGAGTGCGGAACGCAGTCGCTGCGGCGTCGCCTCAAGGACCGGCCAATCCAAATCGCCTTGTGCCGGAACGATGCGCCAGCCTCGCCCGGATACGTGCGCTACGTCATCGTCGGCATCGAATGCATGCGGAATCGCAGCCAGGATTTCGACCGCTTCGCGATCCGCAATGCCGAGCGCTAAGCCCAGCTCCGAAAGACGCACGATGTAGTGAAAGAACGATGCGTTTCCCACCGTATAGGCGCCCGCCGGCGATGCGACGTTGACGTGAATGACATCTATTTCAGGTCGAATGGGATTTCCAGCTCCCGTCCGAGCTTCTGCAATTCGTCCCAGACCTTCGCGTGCACCGGCGCACCGTGTTCGCTATTGTATCGAGTCTTTTCGTGTTCTATTTCCCCCGCCACATAAATCCGCGACTGGCCCTCGACGCGTTGACTGGCTTTGAAGAAGCGCAACTCCGCGTCCATATCGCTTTTGAACTGTTCTATGTCGCGGAACGCATCGACCCGGAAAGCGCCGAACCAGTGCGAAATCGCGCCTTCTTTGGTATCGGTAACGTGCGGAAGCGTCGGACCGAACGCTCCGCCCGAGAGGACGCCGCACAAAATGTCAACGAGCAGGCCCAACCCGTAACCCTTGTGCCCGGAATGGTCGGTACCGAAGCCGCCGAGCGGCAGCAGTGCGCCGCGAAGCGCTGCATCGGGGTCTTCCGTCATCTGCCCAGCTTCATCGATCGCCCATCCGTCCTTAAGGGGCAATCCTTTTCGCTTATAGACTTCGAGCTTGCCTTTGGGGATCGTCGTCGTCGCAAAATCCAGCACGAACGGCGGCTCTTGGCCCGCGGGGACAGCGAACGCTAGCGGGTTCGTGCCGAGCATAACATCCTTGCCGAATGTCGGAGCGCCGTATTTCACCGAGTTCGTCGACGACATGCCGATCATGTCGCGTTCGAGTGCGAGCATTGCATAATATCCGGCAATACCGTAATGGTTCGAGTTACGGACGGCGCCGAACGCAGAACCATGTGCGGCGGCTTTTTCGATCGTTTTCTCCATCGCCATTTTTGCGACGGGATGCCCCAAACCGTTATCCGCATCGTAGAGCACGGTAGTCTCGGTTTCGCGAACGATTTCGTAATTGGGCTTCGCCTTCATATGGCCGTTTCGCAGGCGGCTCACGTAGTACGAGTTTAGTCGGGCCACGCCATGCGATTCCACGCCACGAAGATCGGCCGCAACCAATACGTCGCCCACGACCCGAGCCTCTTCGCGCGCTACGCCCAGTTTTTCCAGGATATCGGCGGCATATTCTTTGAGTTTCGATGCCGATGCAAGTTCGTATTCGGTGGTGGCGGCGTCAGCCACGAGCGTGTAACCTCCGGAAAAAGTGCGGAATCATCTCTTCGCTTGGAAGAAGGCCCGGTCATTTAGTGCAAGGCAATCTCACGTGGAATCAATCGATTCCTTACGTTCGGGCTTCGCTCTGTAAACGTCTGAACGCTTGGCTGCGCTCGCAGCTACTACAGCGCGCGCGAGGGTCGTTAAGCCATAACGGTTACGCGCGAATTGTCGTTGAGCGCATCTTCGAACGTACGATAGACCGGAAAGACGCGGATCAGCCCGGTGATGTTCAGGAGGCGCGCGATCGAGCCGTCTCCCACTGCAAGACGCACGTTTCCGCCGCGTTCTAACGCGCGGCGATGAGCGCCGATGAGCGCGCCCAGGCCCGTTGAATCCAGAAACGCGAGCTTTGTGAGATCGACGATAATTTCATGATTGCCTTCGCTTGCCGCTTCGACAAGCGCCGCACGCACGGTCGGCGATGTCGCGATGTCGAGGCTTCCCCGAAGGCGAAAGACCAGCGTTTCGCCGAGATTTTCGGTTGTAATGTCGATAGTGAGTTCATCGTGTGACAAAACATTCACCCCGTTTAACCGTGGTATTCGCGCCAGTATGCAATCAAGCCGTCGCGTCGGCGAACGAAAGCGCAGCCCGCTCGCTCCTGCCAATCGCCGCCATCGGCTTTCACGGAAAAGCGATACGCGACTGCACCGCAATCGCCTTCCGCCACAACCTCGTCGATCGCAAATCTCCACGGCGGTCCATCGCGAAAGAAACGGCAAAACGCCTCGAAGATGGCATCTCGTCCGCGAAGCGCTTCGCGTCCCGATTCATGATAGACACCATCCGGCGCGAAAAAAGCCGACGCGCGATACGCGTCGTTCGCAGTCCACGCGACTACGAGTTCGTCGATGAGAGCCCGCAACGTCACGTGGCTGCCGCGTCTCGCGTCGCGGTAAACGTCGAGCTATCATCGTCCCAGCGCGTCACGTCGCGCCCGCAGAGATGCACGCCGCCGATCCAACGGTCTATCGGCATCTCCTCAAGCAGATCTGCGTCACCGGCCAACACGCGCCGGCCGAGCGCTGAAGGGAATAAGGCGCCCTCTTCGCCCTCAACGAGCGCGTACCGATGCCGGAGGTCGTTGAGGAGCGCAGAGAACGGCGCATCGCCGAGAAAGCTTGCATCTTCCCGCGCCTGAGAACGCCGAAAAAGCTCGTCGTTACGAGCCGGTCCTTGAGAGACGGCTTGCAGCGCTTGTCGCTCGGATCGTGAAAGACCGTCGATCTTCCATGGATACTCTTCGCACAGCCGCTCGAGCGCGGCGCGCATGAACGGCAGGCCGGCCACGTCGGTTTTTGTGTGCGTTTCAAGGTCGAGTGGGTCCGGCGACGTTAACGCATTCCAGGCATGTAGGCCGGCATCCAATAGAGTCGTGGTTACGGTCCGGCGCTTCGGTAACAAAGCGACGAGTTCGTCGGCAGCCATGTTTCCCAGATAGTTGTCGCTTTGGACGATCGAAACGCGGCCGGGCTCCAAACGCATGGCATGAAGTTCGCATAGAATTTGCGCTAGCTGAAGTTGGTCGAAAAGGTCGTGCTCGAACCACAGGACGATCTCTTGGAACCGTGCGGCGCGGCGGAACGCGGCGTCGCGTGCTTCGAACTCGTGGAGAACCTTTATTGGATTGCCAAGCCCTCGCGACGATAAATAGCGGCCGCGAATTCGGCTCAAAGATTCTAGCGGAATGCCGCCCGGTACCGGGCCATCGTGCAGCAGATCGCGCCAGGCGATATGCGTTCCGAGAATACCGGCTTTCTTGAAAGTGTAGATGACCGAATCGCCGTTGGTGATATGGAGCGTCTGCGCCGTTTGGGGAACCATGTTACGCTCATCTCCCTTCGCCGCACGCACAACCCTGCACAGATGGCAGGGCACCACGAATCAACTCCGCACTGACGAAAAAAGCCCCGTATCCCGGAGCTTTTTTCACTGGCTGGGGTGGCTGGATTCGAACCAACGCATGGCGGAGTCAAAGTCCACTGCCTTACCGCTTGGCTACACCCCAACGGCCCGCTACGCAGGACGCGCATCCTGCGCTCCGTTTTTGTGTCCGCTTCCTGCGGCCACCCCAACGGCCTGCTGCGCAGGGCGCGCATCCTGCGCTCCGTTTTTGTGGCCGCATCCTGGTGCGGTTGTGGCGAGGCGGATTATCGTTTTTGAGGCGGTTTACCTGTCATCCGTGCGAGCCATTGAACCTCGAAAAGTTCTCCGCGTGCCGAGCGTTGGCTGTAACGGATCGCCGCGGCAAGCCATGCGATAAAAAGTACGACATCTAGAGCCATCGCGAAAACGTACATCCAAATCGTCGCTTGAATGCTCGTGACAACGAAGCTCAGGAGTAGCGGCCATAGAAAAGCGGCCAGTGCGGCGAGCGCCCACACTGTGCCGAACGCGCGCGCTTGGCGCATATGAAAACGGTACCAGTTCGAAACATCGGCACGCGGAGTGATGCGGTCATACAAGGCCGCCGGCCACAGCAGATAGGCAAGCGAAACGATTCGGGACTCCGCGCTTGCGCGGTCCGGAGCGGCAGCTATCTCGATGCGATGAGGCGCTTCGCGCCGACGTATCGCGAAGACCAGTACGAATCGCCGAGGCTCGAGACCATGACGCCGTGACTTGAACTCGCGTGAACGAAATTGCCGTTACCGATGTAAATGCCGACGTGCGAAACGCCCGGCTCATAGGTGTGAAAGAACACGAGATCGCCGGCCTTCATATTTCCCGCAATGCGATGTCCCGCGTCGTACTGGGCGTCGGCAGTTCGTGGAACGCTCATACCGAGCATCGCGAAGACATGCTGCACGTACCCGGAGCAGTCAAATCCCGAAGAACTCGTTCCGCCAAAAACGTACGGCGTTCCAAGAAACCGCAACGCGCTCGACGTCAGCCGGCGGGCGATTTTCGAGGTTCGGGACAGGATTCCGCCGGCAAGGCTTTTCATCTCTGCGGACCTGTTGCGATGCTCGCGGCCGACCACTACGATGTGCGATGTCCACGCCTCGACATCCGGGCTTTGAACGCTCGTTTGCGAGATGGTAGCTTCGGTATTTGAAGGATTCACCGCGGGGTCGTCGGCTCGAGCGACCCCGATAGACGTGACGAGCAGAAGGGCAAAAACCCCAGCAGCTAACGCTTGACGCAAGAAAAAAGCTCCTCTTTCACAACACTTGCGAGGTTAGTTGACGGGTTCGGACGGAAAGATCGCCCTAGGACCGACCGGTCCATTC
>JALYTY010000079.1 GCA_030854045.1 Vulcanimicrobiota bacterium
GGACGCACTCGCTCAAGGCGCGCGAGAAGGCGCTCCCTCTGAATCTCCAGCATCCCGGCGTACGTTTCCATGCCTAGCTATGTACTATCGGACTGGTGCCGGCTGCATTCCCGGTTTTCTGTAATGGAGTTGTAATCTCTCGGTAATACTTGCCCCCATGCCGTAAGACCTACGAAAGCAGCTCCCGTTACGCTACAAATGCCAGCCGAGCCAACGGAAAGGCACTAGGACCATGAGCGTTCTAACCCCAGCAACGCCCGCTACAGTTTATGTAGCGGACGGTAATGCAGTTGTCCGCGAAGCCCTTGGGCGTCTTCTCGCCCTCGAGCCTCGCTTTAGCGTCCATCCCAACGAGCCCCGAGAGCACGACGAAAACGCGATTGTCGTCGATTCCGCCCTGCTCAACGATCTAAAAGACGTCTCGATCGGCGACTTCATCGAAATTCTAAAATCGCTCCCGGCCGCATCGACTCCCCGCCGCTATTTCCGGCCGATTCCCAAAGCCGGCGACATGCGCGATGTGCTCTCGGAGCGCGAGATGGAAGTCGTTAAGCTTGTCGCCGAAGGGCTTTCGAACAAGGCCATCAGTGCCAAGCTGGCCCTTTCGGACAAGACCGTAAAGAACCACATCTCGCACATTCTTGCAAAGCTGAACCTCTCAGCTCGCACGCAGGTCGCTGTGCACGCGTTGCGCACCGGCATCGTCTAAGAGTAGTTTCGCTACTCCGGTCGAGAAGTCGTAGATAAGGATGCCTGATAGCGGCGTCCTCTTTATGCTGCCCGGAAGCCGACGGTAGCACTGGAACACATCGAGGCGCCGGCCGTCCTTCGGCAGGCGCCGCAGGACGATCGCGTAGCAGCGACCGCGGCTATTGCGGACGATCGCATCGTAGGGTGCGGCACCGCGACCGACCGCCACGATGTCGCGGCGCCGTAGCGTCCCCAAGCGAACGGCCAGCCGACTATCGATAAATGCGCGCAGATCGCGCACCACGCGGTCGCGCTCCGCGAAGAGCAGCGACGGCCGAATGCCGGCCGGAGCTTCGCGCCCAACGCCCCGCTCGAAGCGGATCAAGGCGTCGTCGATTAGCGCGCGGGGCGTCCTCGCGTGAACCAGCGCTGAGAGAACCGCATCGCGCATGGCCGATTCGGCGAGTTCGGGCAAACGGCGAGCCGCCACAAGTGGATCCATGCATGCAGAGTATCGCTTCGGAATGCCAGCAGCATGGCACGCACGTTAAGGGGCGCAAACGCGCCTTTCCTTGCGCTAAAGACAACAGCCCGGCATTTGCCGGGCTGTTGATTGTTGCGCTTCGATGCAGATCAGAGATCTTCGGGGTTTATCCCTTTCAGACGATCGTACTGCGTTTTCTTTGGAGCGGCGTGAACGGCCACCGCTTCTTCGTAATCGCCTTCGTATTGAACCGTCAGCGGTTCGCGATTGCGTTCGTACGCGTTGACCAGGCGACTCATGCCGTCGCCGTTCGATCCCATCACCTCGGCGAGGGCCGCTTCGTCGGCGGTCATGCCGTATGCGGCAGCCATTTCGAACTGCTGGCGCGGACGGCCCTCATCGTCGATGTCCTGACCTTCGGGGGTAATTTGAATGTTGCGATACCGCGACATCCCGGTACCGGCCGGGATCAGTTTTCCGATGATGACGTTTTCCTTGAGGCCCAAGAGCGGGTCGTACTTGCCTTTGATCGCCGCGTCGGTGAGCACGCGGGTCGTCTCTTGGAAGCTCGCCGCGGAGAGGAACGAATCGGTCGCAAGGGACGCCTTCGTGACGCCGAGCAGAACCGGCATTGCGGTTGCGATCTCGCCTCCGCGAGCCGCCAGCAGCTTCTCGTTGTTTTCGTTGAACGTCGATGTCTCCACCAGCTGCCCCGGAAGCATCAACGTGTCGCCGCCTTCGACGACCTTTACCTTGCGCATCATCGCGCGAACGATCACTTCAACGTGCTTGTCGTTGATGTCGACGCCTTGCGAACGATAGACCTTTTGCACCTCGCGAACCATGTAGTTCTGCAATGCAGTCTCACCTTTTAGCCGCAGAATGTCGTGTGGATTGAGCGAGCCTTCGTTGAGCTGATCGCCCGGCTGGATCGTCTGTCCTTCCGTTACCGCAAGATGCGTGCCCAGCGGTACGTCGTATTCGTGCTCTTCACCGGTTTCATCAACGATGAAGATTACGCGACGATTCTTCTCATCTCCGAACTTCACCGTACCGGCAACTTCCGAGATAACCGCCTGCCCCTTGGGCTTGCGCGCCTCGAATATCTCTTCTACGCGCGGAAGACCGGTGATGATGTCTTCGGTAGCGACACCGCCCGTGTGGAAGGTGCGCAGCGTGAGCTGCGTGCCCGGTTCGCCGATCGACTGGGCCGCGATGATGCCGACCGCCGTACCGATATCGACCCGCTTGCCGGTCGCGAGATCGCGGCCGTAGCACATCGAGCATACGCCGTACTTCGATTGGCACGCGAGCACCGAGCGGATCTTGATTGTCTCGACGCCCGAATCGGCGATCGCTTTGGCTTTCTCTTCGTCGATCTCTTCGTCGCGTTTAACGACGACCGTCTTGCCTTCTTTGATGTCATCGCACGCGCGCCGGCCGATGATGCGGTCGGAGAGCGGCTCAATGACTTCTTTACCGACGCGAATGTCGCCGACCGTAATGCCGGCGCCGGTCGCGCAGTCGTCCTCGCGAATGATCACGTCTTGCGCTACATCGACGAGACGGCGGGTGAGATATCCCGAGTCCGCCGTGCGCAGCGCCGTATCGGCGAGCCCTTTGCGAGCACCGTGCGTGGAGATGAAGTACTCGAGAACCGTGAGGCCTTCTTTGAGCGACGCCTTGACCGGAATTTCAAGAATGCGCCCCGATGGGTCCGACATGAGTCCGCGCATGCCGCCGAGCTGCTTGACTTGCGCGATCGACCCGCGCGCGCCGGAGGTTGCCATCATGAAGACGGGGTTGAGCGGATTTTGCGCCGCCTGCATTGCGCTCGTGACGGCGTCGCCGGCCTTGGACCAAATTTCGATCGTCTTCGTGTACTGCTCGTCTTCGGAGATGAACCCCTGATCGTAGAGACGATGCAGTTCGTCGACTTGCGACTGCGCTTTATCGAGAATGTCGTACTTCGCTTGCGGAACGACGATGTCGCTGATCGAGACGGTCGTGCCGGAGAGTGTCGCGTAATGGAAACCGAGTTCTTTGATCGCGTCGAGCAATTTCGCCGTTTCGGCATTGCCGTACTTGCGATAACATTCGGTAATGAGCTTCTTGAGCGAACTCTTATCGATGATGCGGTTGACGAACTCTTTGTTCCAGCTCGCCGGAAAAGCGAGGTTGAAGATGACGCGGCCGATCGTCGTCTTGATCAGCGCGCCTTTCCAACGAACGTAAATCCATTCCTGAAGCATCGCAGCGCCGGTTTCAAAAGCCATGACGGCTTCTTTGGGATCGTAGAACGTGGGCAGTGCTCCCGGAGCGTCGGCGCTCGGTGCGTTCTGCTTCTGCGGACGATCGATCGAACCGTAGTCTTCCGTGATCGGCGCCTTCGCCGGTCCGACGTATTCGTCGCGCTGGAACGTCAGATAGTAGAGGCCCAAAACCATGTCTTGGGTCGGAATCGAAACCGGGTTGCCGTACGCCGGCAAGAGAATGTTGTTCGACGAGAGCATCAAGATGCGCGCTTCGGCTTGTGCGCCGGCCGAAAGCGGCAGATGAACCGCCATCTGATCGCCGTCGAAGTCCGCGTTATACGGCGTGCAGACGAGCGGATGCAGATGGATCGCTTTGCCTTCGACGAGAACCGGTTCGAAGGCTTGAATGCCGATACGATGCAGCGTCGGCGCGCGGTTGAGCAGTACGGGATGTTCTTTGATGACGTCTTCTAGAACGTCCCAAACTTCCGGACGCACGCGTTCGACCATGCGCTTCGCGCTTTTGATGTTGTGCGCGAGCGCGCGGTCGACGAGTTTCTTCATGACGAAAGGCTTGAAGAGCTCGAGCGCCATCTCTTTCGGCAGGCCGCATTGATGGAGTTTGAGCGTCGGCCCTACAACGATGACCGAACGGCCCGAATAGTCGACGCGCTTGCCGAGAAGATTCTGACGGAAGCGGCCCTGCTTGCCTTTAAGAATGTCGGAGAGCGACTTGAGGGGACGGTTGTTCGGGCCCGTAACGGGACGACCGCGACGGCCGTTATCGATCAGCGCATCGACCGCTTCTTGCAGCATGCGCTTCTCGTTTTTGATGATGATTTCGGGTGCATTTAATTCAAGCAGCCGTTTGAGACGGTTGTTGCGGTTGATCACGCGACGGTAAAGATCGTTGAGATCGGAAGTCGCGAAACGGCCGCCGTCGAGCTGCACCATCGGACGAAGTTCGGGCGCGATGACCGGAACCGCGGAGAGCACCATCCATTCGGGACGATTGCCGCTGGAAATGAACGCTTCGACGACTTCGAGACGCTTGATCGCCTTGAGCCGCTTTTGACCGGTCGTTTCTTTGAACTCTCTGCGGAGGTCTTCTTGCGCTTTCTTAAGATTAAGATCGCGCAGCAGCTCGCGGATCGCTTCGGCGCCCATGCCGGCTTTGAAGCGATTGGTATATTTCTCGCGCGCTTCGCGATATTTTTGCTCGGAGAGCACTTCGCGCTTAATGAGATTGGTGTCGCCGGGATCGATGACGACGTACGCCGCGAAATAAATGACCTTTTCGAGCTGGCGCGGCGACATGTCGAGCAGGATGCCGATGCGGCTCGGCACGCCTTTGAGGTACCAGATGTGGCTAACCGGCGTCGCGAGCTCGATATGGCCCATGCGTTCCCGCCGGACCTTCGCACGCGTTATTTCAACGCCGCAACGGTCGCAGATCATGCCCTTGAAGCGGATGCGCTTGTATTTACCGCAATGGCATTCCCAATCTTTGGTCGGGCCGAAAATCTTTTCGCAGAAGAGCCCGTCGCGTTCGGGCTTTAAGGTACGATAGTTTATCGTCTCGGGTTTTTTGACTTCACCGAACGACCAGGCGCGAATCTGCTCCGGCGATGCAAGGCCAATGCGCATGGCATCGAAGTTGTTGACGTCAATGAGGTTCACGGATTCTCCGACTTACTTTGTGTGCTGCGGTTCCGGCTTACGCAGGTCGCGGTCTCACGTTGTCTCGTAAGCCGCTCCCACCGTTGCCGGTCGCCGCTGGCTACGAACATGCATATTCGAGCCGGGCACAGGAAGATATACTATCACCATCCGCGCACGGAAGCAAATTCGGCCTTGCCGAAACAGCTTTGCTCCTTCAGCTAGGAAAGGCAACCATGAAACAGGCGGCCGCTCTCATCTTTACTCTCGCGCTTGCCGCGTGCGGCGGCGGTGCTATGCCGGGACATTCCGGTTCGGTCCAGCCGCTCGGGGCCGGCCGCGAAGGCACCGGGTTGCTCGCGCTCGCTCCTACGGCGGCAGCAACGCCGCACGCATCGTTCGTGACGCTCGTAATCATGGAAAATCGCGACTACAAGCTCGTGGTCGGCAATAAGAGCGCGCCGTACTTCAATAAGACGCTCCTGCCGCAAGGCGTGCTTATGACGAACAGCCATGCCGTCGGGCATCCGAGTCAGCCGAATTACCTCGAATTATTCTCCGGCACCAATCAAGGCGTCACGGACGATAGCTGCCCGCATACGTTTAGCAATCGGAACATCGCCTCGGAGCTGATTGCCGACGGTAAAACCTTCACGGGATATGCGGAATCCATGCCGCGCACTGGATATACCGGCTGCAGCGCCGGTTCGCTCTACATGCGCAAACACGCTCCGTGGGTGAATTTTACCAGCGTACCGGCGACCGATAACGTGCCGTACAAAGGGTTTCCGGTATCGCCCGCTTCGTTCGTTTGGATCACGCCGAACATGTGTCACGACATGCATGATTGCAGCACGGGCACCGGCGATACGTGGCTGAAATCAAACCTTCCGAAGATCATCGCCTGGAACGCTGCGCATAGCGGGCTTCTTATCCTAACGTGGGATGAGGCCGACCCGGATACCAGCGGCACGAATCAAATTGCGACCGTCCTCGTCGGTCCGACCATCGTGCCGAACACGACGTCGTCCCAGGACATCACCCATTTCACGGTACTGCACACATTGGAAACGATCTATGGTCTGCCGTGCATCAAGAACGACTGCGCCGCGGGCGAAATCACCGGCATCTGGCGATAGCAGCGTGGCGGCGGGACAAGTAGGCTCGACGGGGTATCAGTAACGCACTATGGTTATTGGAATTATCGGGGCCGACGATCGCGCCGTTGCAATCGGGCGCTTGCTTAAAACGTGCGGGCACGAGATCAGTTTTAGCGATCCGATCGACCAGTCGCGCGCCGAGAAAGCACGCGACGCCCACGGAAGCGCCACGGTTTGTACGACCTACGATCAGGCCGCGACGTGCGAAGCAATCGTAATGGCAGTCCATTGGGAAGACTTGGATAAGACGCTCGCAGCGCTTGGGTCTTATAAGAAGGGCGTCGTGATCGATGCAACTCGTCCGCCTAAGCTCGAGGGCAGCGATAACGGCGCTCAGCTCCTTGAGAAAAAACTCGATAACCGCCACGTCGTGAAAGCCTTCGTTGAGGAACCGGTACCGCGCGCCGAAGTGCGGGTGGCGTCCGACGATCCAAACGCCCGCATGATGGTGTGCGAAATGATCGACTCGTGCGGCGGCAAGGCGGTCGATATGGGACCGCTTTCAGCCGCGACCGAAATGGAAGCTTCGTACGCAAACGACGTCAGCACAACGAGAGGCGCAACGTAGGAACGCGTGCTGATGGGCCGGCTGGGTTAACGGGGCCCCCCGCGCCGCCTCGCAAAGGTTAGTTCCGCGACGCCGGATTTATCGAGTCCACCGAGGCCGAGCGATTTCATGCGTTCGTATTGCTCGAACGTCGCTTCGGCCAGCGGCAAATCGAGCTTGCATTCTTTTGCAAGCGAGAGTGCAATGCCGCAATCTTTGGCTGCGTGCTCCGCGGAGAAATAGACATCGTGATCGCGGTTCTGCATATCTTCGCCGTCCGTTTGAAGCACCCGCGAGTTCGCGCCCGTTTCGGAAAAGACTTCGCGCAGCATCGGGAGATCGAGCCCGAGCGCTTCTCCTAAGCCTAAGCCTTCGGCAAGCCCTGCCGTGTTGATGTTCATCACCATGTTGACGAGCGCTTTAACCTGCGCGGCTGTTCCGGCTTCCCCAATGTATTTCAGCGAAGCGCTGCACGCTTCGAGAATCGGCCGAACCCGTTCGAATACTTCCCGTCGCCCCGCCACCATGAGATAGAGCGAGCCGTTACGAGCTTGCGGAATCGAACTTGCCATCGCGGCTTCGAGCGACTGCGCGCCGGCACGCTCGGCGCGGTCTTGAACGATGAGGTGGGTTGCGGGCGAAACCGTCGCGCAATTAACGAACACTTTGCCGCTCGAAGCGCTCAGCAGCGAGTCTCCGCTTTCGGCGAAAATCGCAGCCATCGCAGCGTCGTCGCTAACGACCGTTATGATGACATCCGAAGCTGCCGTCACGCCGGCAAGCGTCAAAGCAACATCGGCGCCCGTCGCTTCGGCCGCGCGCGCGGCCGATTCACGGTGCGTGTCGTAAAC
>JALYTY010000011.1 GCA_030854045.1 Vulcanimicrobiota bacterium
ACTGGGGCTATCCAGTCTGGCCTTGAGGGTGCAACTAACCCATTCGTGGGATGCGGGACAAAGCGTCCTCCTTTTACTCGCGTTTCTGATATGCTTCATGGATACGACGCTCTGGGCTACCTTGATAACGATTACGCCGCGATTCGTACTTCGTCCCAACTTTCAGTTCTTAGTTAACGCCCTTCACAACGTTTGCCGCTTCCTCATCTTCTGGCAAATATGCATGATTTACGTGTGGGCCGTGTTTTGGAAGCTTTCGGGATCCGCTTGGCGTGATGGCACCGCGATGTCTTACGTCTTACACATTGAACGCTTTCAGGTTCATGCCGCCCTGTCGAATTTGATCGCAGGCAATGGGCTTGCGGCGGCCGTTCTTACATACGGAATTTTGATTTTCCAGAGTGCCTTCCCGATCTGTATGTGGATTCGAGCAATGAAGCCTATCATCGTGCTCATTGGAATAGCGCTGCATGTCGGGATTGGTGTCATGCTTGGGCTCGTCTCCTTCTCATATGTTATGATCATCGCTGACCTATCGTTGTTATCCGATGAACAATTCAGTCGATTTTACCGGGAAGCGCAGCGCGCTTCGAGATTGGCCACGCGTCACTTTGTAAGACTCGGCGGGAAGGTGTGCGGGCGAGTATAATTCTACTTCGTATGGTGAACTTGATGCCCGCAGTTCACGCGTCGCGACTTGGCCACCGGCTGTCGACGCCGATGTACGTCTTCATGCCGAAATCCTCTAATGTTCTTTTTCCTTTTATGCATCTCGGGATCGCGTTCGCCGTCTTCGTTCTTCGTCGAACTCAGTGCATGGATGATGGTTGCATCGACGATTGTACCACCAATAATCGTGGCCCCGCGATCCGCGAGTTGACGATTGGCTTCGGCAAAAAACTGCTTACCGAGGCCGTACTTTTCTATAAGATGCCTGAACTCCAGGTCGTCTGCGCAGCATCCGTTCAAGTTCGATCAGCCGGCCGGACGCTTTCGCCCTCGTAGTAAAACGGCTTGATGATTTTGCGAAGGTGCTTCCCATGGAACGATTTGGCCATTTCGCGCAAGAACATCCTTTGTCTCGTGGTCTTAGGATGTCTTTCAGATCGTTTTTTTTATGTTAATCGGCCCATCCTACGTTCTCGAAGACGTTCTCGGCTGCCGGTGACGGCCGGAGCAGCGACACGACAACGACGATCGCGACGTTGAGCGCGAGGCCGAGAAACCCCGCATTGATTCCATAGGGAGCGACGTTGGATGCGGCGAGGTACAGCGCGAGTGCAAGGCCGCAGGCGATTCCCAATGCGACTGCGAGTGCGGTCGTCCGGCGCCAGAGAAATCCGAAGATAAAGGCCGGCGCGAACTGCGTTACCCCGTTGTAATACAGCAGCAGCAGTTCGACGAGCGTTGCTTTAAATATAAGCCACAATCCTAGCGCGAGCAGACCGAGCGCGACGACCATCGCTCGCGTCGTCATGACGCGCGACCGATCGTCGAGAGCTTTTCCGAAAACGTCGCCCACGATGTTCTTCGCAACGATGCTTCCCGCGCTCAAAAGCATGGCGCTTGCCGGAACGAGCGCACAGAGTGATCCGGAGGCTGCGATAAAACCCAACACCCACGCCGGATAAAACCGCTGCACGAGAACGAGGAACGACTGATCTGCGGCGATCCCTTTAAGACCAGGTGAAACGAGCAACGCACTGAAACCGGCGAAGAAGACGAGCAGCAAGAGCAGTTGATAGACGGGTAAGAATGCCGCGTTGCGGCGCAGCGCGCCGGCGTCCTTGGCGCTATAGACGGCGGCGATCGAATGAGGTCCCATATAGTAGCCGATGCCCGTAAGCAGGACCGTCGTAACGTACCAGACCGTCCCGTGGACCCCCGTTGCGGATTGCAGGGAGAGCATCTGCGGATGCGCGCGCAGCAACTGGTCGAACATTCGGCTCGGCGAGCCGAAGAAGTGGACTGGAATCGCGATCCCCACAAAAAGCAGCGCTCCGATCACGAGCGCATCCTTTACGATGCTCGCCCATGCCGTGCCGCGTAAGCCGGTAGCAAAAATGAACGCGATGACGATCGCGAAGCTGACGACGGCGCCTAGTTGCGCGTCGATGAGGCCGTACCCGGCGATTGTGAGGAAGATTTGCAGGCCGCTTAATTGCAGCGTTACATAGGGGACGATTCCAACGCACTGTACGACCGCAACCAGCGTTGCGAGCGGCTTGCTTCCGTAGCGCGCGGTGAAAAAATCAGGCGACGTGAGCAAGCCGCGTTCTTTGCCGAAGCGCCAGATTGCCGGAAGCAGAAAGTAGCCCAAGACGTAGCCGCACGTTCCATAGGCCATAATATAGAAGGCCGGTGCGCCAAAGCCGTACGCCCACCCGGCCGCCCCCAAGAACGTAAAGGTCGTATAAATCTCACCGGCTAAAAGCACCCAAAGAAAGACCGCTCCAAAGCCCCGTCCACCGACGATGAATTCCTGCGCGGACATGCGGACGCGACGCGCGTTGATCCAGGCAAAAATTACCGTTCCTGCCACGACCGCGACGACGATTGCAAGCGGCGTCGCCGCGTTCACCAACGTCCTTCTATTCGGCCGATGCCAAGCACGAAAAACGGAGTCGCAACCACCCAGAACGTGATCCAGGCAAGAACGAACGGCAGGCCGAGAATGCGAGGCTCGATGCGATTGACGAACGGCACGGCGAGCGATAGCGCGACGATCGGGATCGCAGCCAAGATGAATCGTAAGCGCCGGTGCATGAATGTGCTGGCCGCACTTCGTACACACGCCACATGAATACCTTTTCCGCGGCCTTGCCATGAGCGCACGAAGCTCGATTCTGAGTCCCGGAATCCAAGAATACATCGACGCTGCGATGAGCGATGAACCTGCCGTTCTTGCGAAGCTTCGCGCCGAAACAGCGCTGCTTCCCAATGCGCAGATGCAGATCGGCTGCGAACAAGGGCGCTTCATGCAGATGCTGGCGCGACTGCTCGATGCGAAGCGATACTTGGAAGTCGGCGTATTTACCGGATACAGTTCGCTTGCCGTCGCGCTTGCTCTTCCGGAGAACGGGGCGGTCGTCGCATGCGATGTAAGCCGCGAGTATACGAACGTGGCGCGCAGATATTGGGAGGAAGCCGGGGTCGCATCAAAGATCGAACTGCTGCTCGGTCCGGCGGCGCAGACGCTCGAGCGACTCGTGACCGCGGGGCAAGCGGGCACGTTCGACCTTGCATTCATCGACGCCGATAAGTCAAACGTCGATGCGTATTACGAGCTTTCGCTGCGGCTGCTTCGTCGCGGCGGCATCATTCTGATCGATAACGTACTTTGGAACGGCGCCGTTGCCGACGAGACCATCGTCGATGAAGACACGCGCGCGCTTCGCGCAATCAGCGCCAAAGCGGCGCGCGACAGCCGGGTCGATGCTACGCTATTGACCGTCGGCGATGGCTTGCTGATGGCCTGCAAGCGGAACGCATCCTGATTCGCATCGTCTCCCTGAACTGCAACGGCATCCGCTCTGCGTCGCGCAAGGGTCTCTTTGCATGGCTGGCAGCGGTAGATCCCGACGTGATCTGCCTCCAAGAAACGAAAGCGCAGGAGTACCAGCTTCCGTTCGATGCGCAACATCTCTGCCGGTATTTTTCCGTCTTCGCGGACGCGCAGCGCAAGGGATACAGCGGCGTCGCAATCTATGCCAAACGCAAGCCGGAAGCGGTACACGTCGGTTTAGGATTGCCGCAGTTCGATGCCGAGGGCCGCTACGTGCAAATCGATCTCGGAACGCTTTCGATCGGCTCGCTCTACGTTCCGTCCGGTACGATGGGAGCGCAACGCCAAAGCTGGAAAGAGGCGTTTCTCGATAGCTACGAAGCTCGGCTGCTTCGCGCGCTACGCGACGGCCGCCGCTACATTCTGTGCGGCGATTACAACATCGCGCATCGAGAGATCGACGTCTTCAATCCTAAGGCTGCGGTGCATGTAACGGGTTTTCTGCCGCACGAACGGGCGTGGATGGAGCGGGTACAGTCGGCAGGCTGGGTCGACGCGCTCCGCGTCGTACGGCCCGAGCCGGGCATCTATTCGTGGTGGTCGAATTTCTCACAAGCGTTTGAGAAGAATCGTGGATGGCGCATCGATTATCAGTTGACAACGCCGGATATCCGAAGCTGCATCGGCGATGCATATATGTATCGCGGCGAGCGTTTTTCCGATCACGCGCCGGTGGTGGTGGACTATGACATCGCGGTTTAGCATGGCCTGCGTCGGCGGCGGCCCCGCGGGACTATATGCCGCTCTGCTTGCTAAAGAACGGTTTAGCGATTGGGACGTATCGGTCTTTGAACGCAACCGTCCGCACGATACGTTCGGGTGGGGCGTCGTCTTTTCCGATGCCACGCTCGATAATCTCCGACGGGCAGACGCACCGACGCATGCCGCGATCACTTCGTCGTTCGCGCATTGGGACGACATCGCGATCGATTTCAAAGGGACGCGCACGATCTCCGGCGGGCACGGTTTCTGCGGCATCGCACGAAAGCGTCTGCTCGATATTTTGGTCGATCGGGCGAGAGACGTCGGCGTAACCGTTTCGTTCCAAACCGACGTGGACTCGGTCGCCGCATATCGCGAGCGGTGCGATCTGCTTGTTGCAAGCGACGGAATCAACAGTCGCGTTCGGACAACTTATGCCGATGCGTTTAAGCCGAGCCTCGACCGCCGGCTATGCCGTTTCGTTTGGCTGGGAACGACGCTGCCCCTCGATGCGTTTACGTTCATCTTTGAGAAGACGCGATATGGCTGGTTCGCCGTCCACGCGTACCGTTTCGATGAATCGACCAGTACGTTCATCGTCGAATGCCGTGAAGAGACGTGGCTCGCGCACGGTCTGGACCGCGCCGACACGGCCCAGACGATCGCGTTCTGCGAAAATCTTTTTGCGCGGCATCTCCACGGTCATAAGCTGGCGGCAAACAGCGCGCATCTGGGCGGCCGCGACTGGCTTAATTTCGTCCGGGTCGGGAACGAGCGGTGGGTCGACGGCAACGTCGTGCTGCTTGGCGACGCCGCGCACACGGCACATTTCTCGGTAGGCTCGGGGACGAAGCTGGCGCTCGAGGACGCGATCGCTTTGGTCGATTCCCTCGGCAAGCACGAGAAACTAAGCGAGGCGCTCGAGGCCTACGAGCAGACGCGCAAAGTCGAAGTGCTCAAGTTGCAGAACGCCGCTCGCAACTCGACGGAGTGGTTCGAGAACGTCGCCCGGTACGCGACGCTGCCGCCCGAACAGTTCGCGTACAGCTTGCTCACGCGCAGTCAGCGCATCGGTCACGAAAATCTTCGCTTGCGCGATACAGCGTATGTCGAACAGATGGAGGGATGGTTCGCACAACGAGCTTCGGCAGGCGTGCGAAGCAATGGCGGGATGACGCGTGAAGCGCCGGTCCCGCCCATGTTCACTTCCATCCGTTTGCGTGAGCTGGTCTTGCGCAACCGCGTTGTCGTGTCGCCCATGGACATGTACAGCGCGGTCGACGGCCTCCCGAACGATTTTCATCTCGTTCACCTTGGAGCGCGCGCCCTGGGCGGCGCGGGCCTCGTATTCACCGAGATGGCGTGCGTTTCTCGCGACGGGCGCATTTCGCCGGGTTGCTGCGGTATGTATGCATCCGAACATGTCGTCGCGTTCAAACGCATTGTAGACTTCGTGCACGAGTCCAGCGAAGCGAAAATCTGCCTGCAGCTCGGACACTCGGGCCCAAAAGGTTCCACGCGGCTCATGTGGGAGGGGATGGACGAACCGCTTACCGACGGAAATTGGCCGGTCGTCGGTCCTTCTGCCGTACCCTATTCGGCGCGCAATCAGGTTCCGCGAGAGATCGACCGGCGCGAAATGAATGCGATTTGCTTGCAATTCGAGCGGGCGACGCGCATGGCAATCGAATCCGGCTTCGACATGCTTGAACTCCACTGCGCTCACGGTTATCTGCTCTCCAGCTTCATCACGCCGCTGCGCAACCGCCGCACCGACGAATACGGCGGGTCCCTCGAGAACCGGCTGCGCTATCCGCTCGAAGTGTTTGCTGCGATGCGATCGATCTGGCCGCCGGAACGCCCGATGTCCGTTCGTATCTCGGCAACCGACTGGCACGAGGCGGGCATTACCGGGGACGACGCGGTCGAGATCGCACGGGCGTTCAAAGCCGCTGGAGCAGATCTAATCGACGTATCGACCGGACAAACCGATCCCCAAGCATCGCCCGTTTACGGCCGGCTCTTTCAAACGCCGTATGCCGACAAGATTCGAAACGAAGTGGGAATCGCGACGATGGCCGTAGGCAACGTTACGGAAGCCGATCAAGTCAATGCGTGCGTTGCTGCCGGCCGCGCCGATCTCGTCGCGCTCGGCCGGCCGCACCTTTCCGACCCGGCCTGGACGCTGCACGCGGCGGCCCAACTTGGTTACGCGCAGGCGCCGTGGCCCGTGCAGTACCTTCCGGGCAAAGCGCAACTCGAGCGCCTAACCGCGCGCGCTCGAGAAGAAGCCGATGCCCGCTGACCGCTCGATCCTGCTGGAAAAGCACGCCGTGGTAACGGGCGGGTCACGCGGGATCGGCCTTGGAATTTCGCGCGCGCTTTCGGCATGCGGAGCACGCGTGAGCATCGTGAGCCGCCGTCCTGACGGTCCGCAAGAGTTCACCGTTGTAGCCGCGGACGTCGGGGACGAGGTGCAGATTCAAAACGCCTTCAACGAATGCCGAAGGGCGAACGGTTCAATCGACATTCTGGTCAACAATGCCGGGATTACGGACTCCGCGCCGCTCGTGCGAACCACGAAGGAGATGTGGGATCGTATTATCGCGACCAACCTCACGGGCTCGTTTCTCGCAACCCGGGCCGCCGCTCCGGATATGCTCGCTTCACACTGGGGGCGCATCCTTAACGTTGCCAGCACGGCCGGTCTGAAAGGGGCCACCTATATCTCGGCATACTGTGCGAGCAAGCATGGCATCGTCGGCTTTACGCGTGCGATCGCTGCAGAGGTTGCCGGGCGGGGTATTACGGCGAACGCGCTTTGCCCGGGATACGTCGATACCGAGATGATGCAGCAGGCCATCGACACAATCGTGCGGCACACGGACGCAACGCCGGATGCGGCGCGCAATTCACTCGCTGAAATGAACCCCGAGGGGCGTATCGCAACGGTGGCGGAAGTCGCCGATGCGGCCCTCGAGCTCATCTGCGGCAACCGCAACGGCATTGCGCTCGTTGTACCGGGGTTAGAAGAATCATGAACCGCGCCTATGCTCTTACCATCGTTCTCGCCGCCGTCGCCGGCGCGACCGCATTCGCGGCGGCCGGCTCCACGTGGAGCGCCGATCCCGTCCACTCGTCGGCCACCTTCACCGCGACTCACCTTGGAATATCGCACGTGACGGGCACCATACCGCTCAAGAGCGCCGAAATCGTCGTACCAGACGGAAGTAACATTCCCTCCAGCGTACGGGCCGCGCTCGACCCATCGGGCATCGACACGCACAACGGGATGCGCGACGGCGATCTTCGCTCGCCGCACTTCTTCGAGACGTCGACGTACGCAGAGATGACGTTCGCCAGCACAAAGATCACCCCGGCGGATCCGACGCACTTCACGATAGCCGGAAATCTCACCATGCATGGACAGACGCACCCGATGACGCTCGACGCTCAGTATCTCGGCCGGGGGCCCGGCATGGGAAAAAACGAGATGCGCATCGCCTACTCTGCGAAGGGGACAATCGATCGCTCGCAATGGGGCATGACGTACGGCAACCCGGTCGTGAGCAATACGGTCGACATCGAGATCGATGTGGAGGCCGTAAAGCTTTAATTATTGTTCCTATTGTACCTGCCGAAAACTTCACGATAGCGGTTCCAACCTCACAAAAACTCCTCGGATTAAAAGCAGGTTAGAAACCAGCGGGACGCATAACTCGTTACTCAGCCGATAAACTAACTAACGTCACTTTTATCGGTGAATAATTTTCGCCCGTTCTGGAGCCCTTAAAATGCGCCTACGTAGTTTCCCCTACTTTTCCGCTCTTGCAGCCGCTGGACTGCTGCTCGCCGCCTGCGGCGGCGGAAGCAACGGCGGAGGAATCGCCCCGACCAGCTTCCCAAGTTCGACCCCAACTCTTGGGCCGAGCAATCCTCCGTCTCAAAGTCCGCCTCCGACCCCGTCTCCGGTGCCGTCCGGACTCGCGATCGCGGACTCTATCGCCGGCGCTAACGGCGTCGGTTCGCAGATTGCAAACACGACGATCTTCGCCGGATCGCCGACTGGCGGAAGCGGCTCCGGCGGAGTCTGTAATGTGCTGCCTAACGGTGGAAGTACGCTGTTTTATCGCCCGGATAGAAACAATGACGCCAACTCGCTGCAAACTCGGACCTTTTTCGATTCAGCGTGCCAGCAATTGCAGAGCGATGCCGTTCGTATTTTTCATCCGCAGACGCCGAATACGGAAACCGTCAATTTGACGACGACGATCAACCCGTCGGCAGGGGCGACATCGGGCATCATCACGCTGAATCAGACGCTGAGCTACAGCAACACAACGTTTGATATCAACGGGTTTCCGAACTTCACCACCGGATACAACCTGTCGGCTCGAACGCAGACCCTGATCGATCACGTTGATACGATTGACTCAGCAGATGAGATTCTTAGCGAAGCTCAGAACGGCGCCGTCGTTCCATTCTGCTCGAACGCCGTCGGCTATAAGGCGACTGGAAGTTTATCGGGGCAGACTTATGCATGGAGCGGGCAGACCGATCCGACGAATGGATCGCGCACAACGAACACAGACGGGAGCGTAACGGTTTCGGAAGTTCATCTCGGAACTCCGTACAATGGCAGTGTAGGCGCCTTTACAATCGTCGCCGGTACGCCCAATCAGACCTGTCCGATTGGGACACCCGAATTCACCCTATCGGGCGGGACGGCTTCTGCATCGTATCGGCTTCCAATCAGCATGACGTTCCTCAACGGCACTATTACGAACGTCACCGTGATGAATGCAACATTCTCCGCAAACTTAACCCTAAACGTCGTAACCAGCAAGACGTTGCCGCCGAGCGACCCCAATTTCATCGTCGGAACAATGAAGGACAGCCATGGCACCACTGTAAGCACGTTTAACGTCAATGCGGCAGGCAAAGGGTCCCTTACAATAACGTTAAATTCGAGCAACCCCTACGCGATTCAGAACTTCCGCGTCTTGCATTAGGCTCGACGCTTCACGTTGGAATCAAGCCGAGCCGCTCGTGAGTGGCTCGGCTTTTTACGCACCGTACCAGCGTAGATGCGGCCAGATGGCATCGAGCCCTGCGATGGGATGCGTGCAGAGGTAGATAGGCGCCGGTCCTTCGACAACCCACTTCAGCGGTTCGCCGGATGTCGCAACGAGGCGCACGCTGCGGTAATATCGCGAAAGCACGCCGATCCGCGATGCGCCGATAGCAATCATGACTTGTCCATCGTATTTTCGCGGGCCCCAAAGCCAATAGGTGTTTTGGCTACCGATGGCATTGGGAAGGCCGTACTTCGCACCGAAGAGATCGATTGCGCCTGCATCCGCGTACGTATCGGCATAGATAGCCGTACGCGAACGCACGTCGGGCGCTATGCTGCGATAGACGGTCCCGACATCGCGCGCCAGCTTCTCCCACCCGAACTCCTCGGCGTAGACCGGCTGCATGACGTGCGGCTTGCTGCGCGGCGTCATGCCCAGCACTTCGCTGTACGCGACAAAGCTGCCGATCGGCAAAATCGGTATTGAGAGCGGGAGCGTCGCAAGCGCCGAGACGCCGATTGCGGCTATCGCGCCGGACCGAATCGCCGCCGAGGCATTTTCGAGCACGACCGCACCGAACGCCAGCAGCGTTGCATAGGCACCGATGATGTAATACCCTTTAGCTTCCAGCGCCACCGCTGCAATAAATAGTAGACCGTACGCGACCGTAGCGAACCGCATGTCGCGCAGCCCACGCGAAAAGAGCGGCGCGAATAGTCCGGTAAGCCAAAGCGGTACCGCGACCGGATTGGTATAGAGCAACTGCTCCCCGGCGAATGCGAATGCGTTCGGGACGATGCGCCGGTATTCAAGCGCGACGCCGCTGTTTAACGCATGTCGGTTCGCCGCGTCTCCGCGCAAAACTTCGAAGAACGGCCATCCATGCGATGCCTGCCAGACGATATTGGGCAGCAGCAGAATAGCGGCAATCGCCGCGCACAGTGCAAAGTCCGGCGTCGCAAGCACCGTCCGGCCTCGCGTGAGAAGCAGTCCGGCGATCAGCGCGATCGCGAGTAAGCCCATCGAGTATTTGCCGTAGAAGCCGAACGCAAGCGAAAACGCAAGCGCGATCCACCACGCGCGTCCGCCGCCGCGAACGATTCGAATGACGCACCACGAAACGAGCGTCCATGAAAGTCCTTCGAACGACGTCGTCGTAAGGACGTTCCCGAGCAGCAAATATGCGGGTGTGAGCGCAACCGCGATCGCCGCAACGATCTGCGCGAATCGGCCGCCTCCGAGGTCCTTTGCGATCTGGGCCGAGACGATCGCGGCAAGTGATGCCGCCACCGCGGGCAAAAATCGCAGTGCCGCGAGGCGGTAATCGAACGGAGCGGAGAACAGTGCGGCAATCGCTACAAGCGGCGGCTGGTCGACGTACCCCCACGCGAGGTGTTTGGAACACGCAATAAAGTACAGTTCGTCGCGAAAATAACCGTAGCGGCTTGCCGTCAAGCAATGCAGCAGCAGGGCTGCAATTGCGATCGGTAGGGCGGTCATGCAGGCGTGCGGCGCGCGGTTGCGACGACGCTGAGTGCGAAGCCGACGACGCCGCACCACATCCACGCGCCGAGCGCTTCGTTCCAATCCCACCACAGTCGATCGAAGGCAAAGGTCGCAGCGAGATACGCGCCCATATACAGCGCCGGAAGCGCTACGGCGAAGCATCGATAGTATCGTGGACTTTCGGGACGCGGATCGTACCGGCTCACGAAGACGTCGGCGAAGACGCCGGCTACGATCGATTGCGCGAGCGTAATGGCGAGCAACGGTGTGTCGTTCGTGAATGCCGCCGCCGCGCCGGCGTTTCCAGCGACGAAGAAGAGCGTAAAGCTCGGCGGCCGTAGCGCGATGCGCGCTACCATCCACAGCGCAAACGCCGTCATCACGATCGATTGAAAGATCGCAGTAAGAACGCCGATGGAAATTTTGTAATAGCCGAACGCAATTGCGGTGAGGTATTGCGGCGATGCCGACTGAGCGGCCGGTGGCGCGTTCGTGCGGCCCGCACCCGGATCGAAAGCATACGCGGTACCGAAATGCACGAGCGTCAGCCACGCGATCGCGCCGAGGACGAGCGGAAATTGCCGCGCGAACGTCGTCGAATTCGCTCGGTCCGCGATGACGGACCGGATCGGCCCGGACGCAAGGAAAAATATTCCTAGCCCCAAGCATTGATGCGTCGGACTCAGAAGCGCATCGACTCCCTCCTCGATGCCGAAAAACCGGTGCCACTGCAAGTCCCCGACACCCGCCAGCAAAAATATCGGGATTCCGAGGACGGCGAGCCGGTATCCCGGCGGCAGCGCCCGCACCCGAGCCCAATATGCAGCAAGTACGACGACCATTGCGGCCATTCCGGAATAAAAAACGCCGTGATACGGCGTAAAAAAGCTTTCGATCGGAACGTGGCCGTGGGCCCAAGCATCGAGAAAAAAGCCGCTGGAGATCCAAACGCTGCAAATGCCGACGGCGTAATCGAATGCAAGGCTCCGCGGCGCAAGCGATATCATGGCAAAGTTGTACGTCGATATTCCAGCGATGTCATTCCGGGCCGCCGGCTTGCAGGATTCACGCGACGGTGCTTCTAGACCACCAGCCTGCATGGATCGATTACGGCTCCTCGTTTGGCTGTTCTGTTGTGCGTTCGTTGCTTGCGAGCCGGCCGCCGTAACGATGCCTGCCAACGTGCGCGTCGGCGGGGCGGAGCCGCCGCTCGTCATCGCGCCCGTCCTGCGAAGCGATGCTCCCGCGCAGATCGAATGGATCTGGTTCAACTCTTTGGATGTCGCCCGAGGCCATCGGTGGAGCGGCAAGATTGAAACGAGTTCCAATGTGGCGAGCGTTGAAGTCCGCTCCAATCTCTTTTCGATAACGGCGAATCGCGTAAACTTCGGGCGATTTCGCTTCGCAACCGACGTTGTCGACGTCCCATCGATCTTCATTCGCCGCTATAACGTGCGCGTTATCGCGCGAAACGCGGCGGGCGCCGAAGCGGAAGTCGACGTTCCGTTTCGAATCCGGTAGCAGCCGATGACAAACGTGCGATACGATGTTACGGGTTCCGTAGTTACGGTTACGTTAGACCGCCCGGAACGAAAGAATCCGCTGACGTTCCGCGTCTACGAGGAGCTGCGCGACTGGTTTTGCAGCCTGCGGCAGCGCAGCGACATCAAAGCCGTCGTGCTCACCGGGCAAGGCGAGAATTTTTGTTCCGGGGGCGACGTGCGCGATATCATTGGGCCGCTCACGACGCAATCCGCCGCCGAACTGCTCGCGTTCACGCAGATGACGGGCGATCTCGTGAAAGCCATGCGGGCGGCGCCTCAACCGATCGTCGCAGCGGTCGACGGCGTTTGCGCGGGCGCCGGAGCGATTCTCGCAATGGCATCCGATCTTCGTTTCGGGACCGCTCGCTCGCGCGTCGCATTCCTTTTCGTTCGCGTGGGCCTAGCCGGCTGCGACATGGGCGCCTGCGCGATGCTTCCGCGAATCATCGGCTTGGGACGAGCCGCCGAGCTTTTGTACACCGGTCGCGCGCTCGACGGAACGCAAGCGCGAGATTGGGCATTCTATAACGAACTCTGTGAACCGGAGAATCTTGCGCAGCGCGCGTTCGAGATGGCAGATGCCATCGCGACCGGACCGGCGTTCGCGCATGCGATGACGAAAAAGATGCTGCACGAGGAATGGGCGATGCCGCTTGATGCCGCAATCGATGCGGAGGCTCGCGCGCAGGCGACGTGCATGCAGACGGGCGACTTTCGGCGCGCGTACGAAGCCTTTATCGATAAGCGCGCTCCGCGCTTCGAAGGCAACTGATGAACGAGCGCGATCTAAACTGGCCGTTTTTCGATGAGCAACATCGCGATTTCGCGCGCCGCATCGATCGATGGTGCGCCTGCGTAGAAGCGGTCGGCGAGACGACGTCCGCCGAAGAATCCACAAAGGGGTGGGTTCGCGCCCTGGGAGCCGCCGGATGGCTGCGCGCATGCGTCCCAGCGAACTATGGCGGCTCGTACGAAGGCCTGGACGTTAGAACGCTGTGCCTCGCGCGCGAAAGATTGGCCGCGCATGACGCTCTTGCTGATTTCGGATTTGCGATGCAAGGCTTGGGCAGCGGTCCCATAACGCTCTTCGGCTCCGACGCGCTGCGCCGCGTATATCTTCCACGCGTTGCCGCGGGCGCCGCAATCGCTGCATTTGCGCTCTCGGAACGCGAAGCCGGCTCCGACGTCGCTTCGATCGCAACGTCCGCGCGCCGCGACGGCGGCTCGTACATCATTGAGGGCGCCAAGACGTGGATATCAAATGCGGGCATCGCGGATTTCTACGTCGTTTTTGCGCGGACTGCGCCCCATGGAGCCAAGGGACTAAGTGCGTTCGTCGTTGACGCTGATTGTCCGGGACTCGATATTACCGAACGCATCGAGACGATTTCGCCGCATCCTCTGGGTTCGCTGAGCTTCAAGAATTGCTGCGTGCCCAAAGCGAATATGCTGGGAGCCGAAGGCGATGGTTTCAAGATTGCGATGGCAACGCTCGACGTATTCAGAAGTACGGTCGGCGCCGCGGCGCTTGGTTTCGCGCGTCGCGCAATGGCGGAAACGATCGAACACGCAACGACGCGCCGCCTCTTCGGTGCTCCGCTCGCCGCCTTGCAGCTAACGCAGAGCGCGATTGCGCAGATGGCCACCGAGATCGACGCAAGCGCGCTCCTGGTCTATCGCGCGGCGTGGACGAAAGATTCCGGCGCGGCACGGATTACGCGTGAAGCGGCGATGGCAAAACTGTACGCAACCGAGGCGTCCGGACGCGTCTGCGACCGCGCGGTGCAACTCTTCGGCGGACTCGGCGTCACGCGCGGAGAGATTGTGGAACGGCTTTATCGCGACGTGCGCGCCTTGCGGATATACGAAGGCGCAAGCGAGATCCAACGGCTCGTAATCGCGCGGCAAACGCTGGAAGGTAAGTGATGAGTTACACGGCACACATCGATGCGTTCGTACGCGAACATCTTCCGCCGCCCGCCACGATGCCTGAGTTTCTTTTCAGCCTGGCGGAGATGCGCTATCCCGAGCAGATGAACGCCGCGGAGTATTTTGTCGACCGGCACGTTCGCGCGGGCAGCGGCGCACGCCGCTGCATCGTAGCGCCCGGTGGCACGGCGTGGTCGTACGGCGACGTGCTCGAACGTTCGAACCGAATAGCCCGCGTCTTAGCCGAAGACTTCGGTGTCGTTCCCGGGAATCGCGTTTTGCTGCGAGCGCCCAATACGCCGATGCTCGCCGCTTGCTGGCTTGCAGTCCTCAAAGCGGGCGCAATCGCCGTGACGACCATGCCGCTCTACCGCGCGAGCGAACTGCGCCAAATCATTGAAAAGGCTCGCGTTTCGCTCGCGCTCTGCGACGTACGGTTGAGAGATGAACTGGAGCAGGCGATCGACGGGAGCGCGCCCCGGGTTGCCTATTTCGCAACGCTCGACGAAGCCGGGCTCGAATTCAGAATGCAAGCGAAGCCGGCGCATTTCGAGAACGTGCGCACGGGTGCGCAAGACGTCGCGATTATTGCATTCACGTCGGGCACGACCGGTACGCCGAAGGCGGCGATGCACTTCCATCGCGATTTGATCGCGACGTGCGATACGTACGGCGCGCACGTGCTTACACCGCAGCCCACGGACGTTTTCTGCGGAAGCCCCCCGCTTGCGTTTACGTTCGGGCTCGGCGGACTGCTGCTCTTTCCGCTGTATACCGGTGCTTGCACGGCGATGATCGAGAAAGCCGGGCCGCAAGAGATGTTGAACGCAATCGAAGAGTTCGGAGTAACGACGATCTTTACGGCGCCGATCGCATATCGATCGATGTTGGCACTCATGCCGGAAGGTCGCACCGGTACGCTGCGCACCTGCATTTCGGCAGGTGAAACTTTGCCGAAATCCGTGTTCGATGCGTGGTACGAACGCACGGGAATCCAAATTCTCGACGGGATCGGCAGCACCGAGATGCTGCATATTTTCATCGGCAGTCCGGCCGGACGCGCGCGCGCCGGATCGACGGGTGAGGCGGTTCCGGGTTACATGGCGGAGGTGCATGATGAAGACGGCAATCGGCTACCGCCCGGGCAGGTCGGGCGGCTGGCCGTGAAAGGCCCCACGGGGTGCAAATATCTCGACGATAGCCGTCAGTGCGCCTACGTCGTTGGTGGATGGAACTATCCGGGCGACGCGTACCGCTGCGACGCAGACGGATATTTTTATTACGTTGCCCGGACCGACGACATGATCGTCTCCGCGGGATTTAACGTATCGGGACCCGAGGTAGAGCAGGCGATGGTCGCGCATCCCCACGTGAAGGAATGTGCCGTCGTCGCAAAACCGGATCCGGCGCACGACACCCATATCGTCAAGGCCTACGTGGTGCTTACCGGCGGCATCGATGCGGACGAGGCAAAACGGAACGAGCTGCGCGAGCATTGCAAAGCGTCGATCGCGCCATTCAAAGCGCCGCGCGAAATCGAATTCGTCCTGGAATTGCCGCGCACGGAGACGGGGAAGCTCCAGCGATACAGACTGCGTCAACGTGCGCTCGCTGAGTAGCCTTCCGGCGTGGCTGCCGTTTGCGACCTATCTCGTGGCGACGGTCGTTGCCGCAATCACCGTCCCGTTTCGTTCGCTGCAGCAGCGCGCGCTGTGGGGCACGATTCTGCTTGCCATTGTCGCCGGTTTTGCACGGGTCATTTACGCGGACGCGGCGCCGATCGGATATTTCGTCTCGGGAGGCTTGGCGCTGTGCATAGCGGGCTGGGCGTTGTACGACCGTCGCTTCGAATCGGCGCGCTGGTTAGCGCGCGCGAGCGACGCGATCGTTCTGCGGTCGCCCTTTCGCGGGAGGTGGCGCGTGGCGGCGGGCGGCCCGGACCCCAAACGAAATCACCATCAACGGGTGAGCGATCAGTACTTTGCATACGATTTTCTACGCAAGGACGGAGATTCATGGCAGGCACCGATCCTCGCGCCGTGCGGGGGACGTATCGCACACGTCGAGGACCGGCACGATGACGCGCTGCCGGCTGCATCACGGAGCGATCGCAAGAATCCCGCGGGAAACTACGTTTCGATCGAAACACCGCGCGGATACGTCATTCTCGCACATCTCAAGCGCGGCACGATCGTAGTGCGAAACGGCGACACGGTACGCGTGGGTCAGGAAATCGCGCAATGCGGCAATTCCGGTAACACCACCGGTTCGCATCTGCACGTTCACGCACAAGATCGAGCCCTCATCGCGGTCGACGTCGCCCAAGGCATCCCGATCGCGTTTCTCTCCGGCAGCGAGCCGTCCTTACTGGCGTACGGCGATATTTTAAGAGGGCCCCCTTAGCACCGCAGTTGCTTCAATCTCAACTTTGGCGCGATCTTCGAGCAGCGCCGCGACGACAATAAGCGACATCGCAGGGTAGTGCGATCCCATGATTGCGGCGTAGTTTTCACCGAGATCGCGTGACGCTGCAATATATTCGCGTTTGTCCGTAACGTACCACGTGAGCCGTACGATCTCATCGGGACGTCCGCCCGCGGCGCGCACGATCGTAACGATATTGCGGAGTGCCTGAGCGGCCTGCATCGCGAAGTCATCCGCAACGAACTCACCGCGTTCGTCCCAGCCGATTTGGCCGGCTACGCTGAGAATACGGCCGTCGGCAACGATCCCGTTGCTGTAACCGCGCGGCCGCAGCCACGATTCAGGATTGATTGTTTCCACGAGTTCCACCCAAAAGCAGCGTGCCGAGCGCGGTAACGGCAAGGTTGATTGCGAGCGCGTAGAGGGCGATAAAGCCGGTGATGGTTAGGCCGGCAACGTGCACGGTAATATTCGGCGTAAATCCGGTAGCGACGGCCATCGCCGTGGCCGTCAGCATCCCGAGAGCCCATCCGGCAATAAGCGCCCGAGGATCGAACCACGCGGTGTAAAGACCGAAAACAAATGATGGAAATATCTGCAGCATCCACGCGCCGCCGAGCAATTGAAAATAGATTGCGTATTTTACGGGGACGAAGAGGACGAGCACGAGCGCAGCCGCGCAAAATACGAGCGTCAACAATTTAGCAGTTCTGGCTTCACCGCTCGCACGCTGCAGCGAGTACTGATTGAACACGTTGCTCGCAAAGAGATTAGCCGATCCGATCGCCATAATCGCTGCGGGAACGAGGGCACCGATGACGATTGCCGCCCACGCAACGCCGGCAAACCAATCGGGGAAAAACCGCGCGACCAAAAGCGGAACGACCGCACTGGAATTGCTCGTCTTGATCCCTGCGGCAAGTCCGCAATACCCGAGGAGCGCGAGAAAGCCTAAGAGCAGCGAATATACCGGCAGCAGTGCGGCGTTGCGGCGGATGACGCCCCGGCTTTTCGCTGCGAGAACGCTCGTAATTGAATGCGGATAGATAAAGAGCGAAAGCGACGATCCGAAGGCCATCGTTGCGTAGGCAAAATACTGGGAGGGGGCGAGTAGAATGCTGCCTGGCTTCGGTTTCGCCGCGAGAGCCTCACGCGAGACCGCAAAGATATGCTCCCAGCCGCCAAGCTTTGCCGGAATGACGACGATCGCGGCGATAACCGTAACATAGATAAGCGCGTCCTTTACGAATGCGATCATAGCGGGAGCGCGCAAACCGCTCGTGTACGTGTATGCCGCAAGCAGAACGAATGGAATAGCCAAAGCCAGAAAGCCACGGCCTATCGCGAAAACGCCCGCAACCTGCGAGAATACCGCCTGCATGCCGTCGAGCTGCAGCGCAATGTACGGCAAGGCCGCAAGCACGCCGGTGACCGCGACCAACACTTCCAGCGTGCGGTTGCGGAAACGGTCGCGGACGAAATCCGCCGCGGTAACGTATCCGCGCTCGTGCGCAACGGTCCAGAAGCGGCTGAGGATGGCGAAGGCGATCGGATATGCGATCGTTGCATAGGGCACGGCAAAAAAACCAAGCGCGCCGACGCCATAAACGAGAGCGGGCACGGCGATGAACGTATAGGCGGTATACAAGTCGCCGCCGAGCAAAAACCAGGAAACGACGGTTCCGAAGCGCCTTCCGCCGAGCGCCCATTCATCCAAGGTCGTGAGATCTCCGGCGCCCCACCGCGAGGCAAAAAAGCCCATAGCGGTGACGCCGAGCACCAGGACGATCAGGATGAGCGTTCCGCTACCCATCGTCCGGTTTTCGCGTCGCAAGCACGACGATGCCGAGCAAAATGGACGTGAGAACGACCCACGCGAGCTGATACCAGTAGAAGAACGGCAGTCCGAGAAACGCCGGGCTCGTCCGATTGTAAATTTGCGGAAGAAGCGTTCCCACAAACGGCAAAAGCAACAGCAGATACCATGCGCGTCTAGCCATTGACGCGCATCTTGCCGACCACGGGGAACGTCCCCTTCGTCATCGTTCGAAAGGCAGCGTGCGTTGCGCCCACAGCGCTGTGAGCGAAATGCGCGCAAACGCGTTGGATATCAGCATGCCGGCGAGGCAAACCGCGGCACCGACGAGTTCGTAGATCGTGAAGTGGGCGTGGAGGATCGGGATGCTCAAAAGTCCGGCCATTACGGGAACGAGAAAGCCGAACATCGAGACGCGACCCGCGCCGATCCGCGTGATCGCGTAACTCCAGACCGGATACGTTAAGAGAATCGGAAATGTCGTTGCGTACATGAGACGCCACCAAACGTCCCACCCGAGATGTGCGAAGTTCGTATGAAGGAGCGCAGGAACGCCGCCCGGTGCGATCATCACCGTCCCGATTGCCATCGTGATCGCTAGGAGTTCGAGCGGCGTGTACCGGTCCAGCAGCCGCGCGCTCACGACGTTATATGCGGCAAAAACGAGCGCCGCGCCCAATGTTAGCAGATCGCCGATGCGGAACGTCGCTGCGCCAGAGAACGCACCTTCAAAAATCGTAATACCGATAAGCGCCACGACGGAACCGACCCAACGGCCGCCGCGCACGCGTTCCTGACCGATGCCGGCGACTATTGCGAGCGTGAAGATCGGCGACATCGCGCCCAGCAATGCGCTGGCAAACGCCGTTGTGTGCGAAAGTCCGATAATCCAAAGGTACTGATAGACGCCATATCCGCAGGCGCCGCACAGGACGAGCAGTGCGATATCGGACCGTGCGACGTGAATGCGGCTGCCGGAGATGCGTACGAGCAGGAATGCGAGCGGCGTCATCGCGATGAACCGCATGAACGTAAATGCGAGCGGGTCGATCTGAGTAACGGCTTGCTTCACAAGAACGGTATTGAGCGCCCACGCAAAGATGACGTAGAGTAGCCCGGCGTAGAGAAGCAAACGAGGCGGCACGATGCGCGCCACGTTCGTCGCCGCCCGGACGAGTCCGTTCGGCATTTGCCAACTTTCACAATTGTCTACTGCTGAAGAGCCGCTTTAAGTCCGGCTCTAGTGGGGATACTCGCTTATGAGATGTAGCCGCCATTTCGTTAGTTCAAAGCCTGCAAGATCCATTCTGCGAATCTTGGCGGTAAAAGGAACGCCGTTCACTTCGCCGCGAAGCTTTAGCACGCCGGCGCTTATCTCTTTATAGGACGCTGCAGCTTTCCAGCTTGGATTAAAAGCGTCGGATATAGATAGAGTGTGCTTGACGCCATCTACGGCTACGGTGTTGCGGTATGTTTGTCCGTCTATTTCCAGGCTGAGACGCGTCGCCGAGTCGAAAGCCAAGCGTTCCCATCGACCCGTATCGGTGCGCGTATTAATTGGCAATAATGTGAAATCGTCCACTAACCAAACGCCATAAAGCGGCGTTTTGGAGTCGACCGACGCGAGATCTCTAGAATAGGAGCGCGCGCTGATGGTCACTAGCGTCAAGCAATAAGCGATCGTCAAGAGCCACGTCGCCGCCATAATCGCCTTTCGCGCATACGGGGTAGTCGGAATTACGGGCATCGCTAACGGAACGGCATTACGGCGCAAGACTAGCAAGTTGACTAAGGCGCGTGAGTCGTGACTGAGCAGGAACAAGTCGAGAACCAGAAGCTGAAACGTTAACAACTTTGCAGGGACGTCGTAAAATATGTCGAGTGCGAGCACGTTCGCGAGGGCGACGAAGCCGATGATGGCACCGAGAATCGCAGTGCGAGGAAAGAGCAGAAGCAGTCCCCCAATAACCTCGGTATATCCTGTGAGCATCGTGTATCCGTGAGACGCGGCCATAAAGGTCCACAGCATACCCATGGGCGTGAGAAGCCCGAGCGGCTCCGAAAGCCTGGACGGCGTTAACACGCCGAATTGGGCCGGGATCACTTTATCAAAGCCGTACAGTAGTAGTATGGCGGCAAGCACAATCCTCGCCAAGAGTCGGAGCCACGCATATAGACGCGGCGTCTTCTTGCACTTCCGCGAGAAAATGAACCAGCCGGATCCGGCCGCAGTCGCTAATATGAGATTGAAGAGAACCAGTATCCAGTCGTATGTGGTGTCGCCGCTACCATTCGTGAAGACCGTAACCACGAGTCCTAGATGCTTGCCAACCCATGGAATGGCGACGTGCAGCAGCGGAATCGGAAATGGGGTGCTATCGGCGTTCCAGACACCGAAGATGATTATTCGCGCGATGTCGTCTGCAATATAGACGGAAAAAAGAACCAAATAGCAAAATGCAATTCGTAGAGCGAGCATCAGCACACCACGCCGGATGCTACTCCAGCTTGCATTGCCGTTCACAATCTTTGGTTTCGCCCTGCTATCGGTAGTACTCAAAGCAACATGCTGTTCCGGCTCGGCGCTGAAGGACAGACTCGCCTCGTTCGAGCTAGAGCCGTGGACGGTGCCGTGCGGAGCCCTCTCGCAACTTTTATGTTCCCACGATGAACTCCTAGCCCACCAAATTCTGCACGGCTGAAAACGACGGGGAAGGGTCGGCACGGGTCGGGACACGCGTAGCAGGACGAGTTCGTTCTTGGAGCGTCATCATAGCTAATGCTCCCAGGCCGCGGCGTCGGCCGCCGGATTTTGCCGTTGGGCTCGCCATACGTCGCCGGGGATCGGCGCTGCGTTTGGATTCGACGCATTGAGATATTGCACGTGCACGAGCGTCCCATCCGTTGTGCCGCCCGCCGCGCCGCCGTCATCGCCCGTGTGTGCCGCCGCAATATCGCTTTGCGTTGAGTCGAGCGAACCTGCGATGGTTGCGTACGGCTGTGTATCGAACGTGCGAAAAGCGACCGCTCCGGCATGGGTAGCGATAACGGCACCGTTCGGCGCGGCGACGGTCGTCGCGACATTCACGTAAATGCGTCCCTCTGCAACGGCATCGTTACCTTGCAGGTACGCGGTGCAGTCCGTATTCGGGCAATCGCCCGATGCGGGCGGGGCCGGCGTTGCGATTGCAATGGCAGATTGCGCGCTGAGCGCGCAACCGTTGGACTCGGCGAGAACGCACGTCGGCATGGGAGACGGCATGGTCGCGAGTTCGGGATTCTTTCCGGCAGCGATGTCTTGAGAGATCGCCGCTTGCGCGGAGGCAACGGCGCTCTTAAACTGCACGTGCGCGATCGAAACGGCGCGGTGGTGAAGTGCGGCGTTCGCAAGCGCGCTTGCGCCGTGCACGAACGTCTGCGCCAGTACGGCAATGAGCGCGATAGAGAACATCGTCCGCAGCAGCACTACGGTGCTCCAAGTGGAGCCGCTGCTGAAGAACCCGACGAAACGGTCGATGAGGGCAGCGGTGCGGGATGCGTGAGAACGCTGCGCAGCGTAACGGACTCAGTAGGGTCGAGCTCGCTGCTCGCGGCGATCGTGACCGCTACGGCATTAGCGGGAAGCGCGGCGACGGCGAGCGATATATGCGCGGGCAGCGCCGAACCTCCGGGCATGGGAACCGTCGTGGCAACGGTTTGCGGGACGAAGGTCGTGCCTTGGTACTTTCCGATGTTTACCGCGATGCGCATCTCGTTACGAACGGCGTTCTGCAGCGCATCTTTTACCGGGTCGGCTCCGAAGCGATGCGCTGCAACGATGCTTCCGCCGATTAGCGTGCCGAGCGTGACGGCAACGATACCGGCGCTGACGACGACTTCGATCAACGTATCGCCACGTTCTGAAATGCTCACATGCCGCGTGGGTGCCCACTCTGAACGATGAGGGGACGCGGCGCACGCACGCGCATAATCGGCCGTTCGAAAAAATAGGTTACGAGCGCGGCTTCGATAATGGTCGCGGCGACAGCTACGAACGTATAGCCGTGCTGCCATCCGGCGTCGGCGTGCGGATCGCCGGCGTAAGGAGGCAGATGCAGGGTATAGAGCCTGCGCGCGATCATCTGATGGTAGAGATACATATTATATGAAATAATTGCCAAAAATCGCAATGGAGCATTCGAGAGGATGCTTTGCCACCAGCGCCGCGCGCACAGCCATCCAAGAGCGATAAGCCCGAAAGAAATTCCAAAGAGCGCGCGCGTGCGAACCTGCCACACGGCTTGCCATTGTTCCGCCT